>CADCPM010000011.1 GCA_902803315.1 uncultured Coriobacteriaceae bacterium | reverse complement strand
GTATCGACCACGGACGAAAGAACGTGAATGCCATGCTCAAGGAGCTGGAAGCGTAGACTTGCCTTCCCTTCCTTCTTGGCCCCGCGCCACACGGCTGCGCGGGGCCTTTTTTATGCATGGAAGCGACGAAGCCATTCAAACACCTTCGAGCCCTCAGGCCGCTGCCCACGCCCCGCATCCAGCCCGCGTATCAAGTGACCTGCCATCTTGTTGGCTTTAATTGGCGTATACTAATGGCGTTTTGAGACCCAAACAGCGGGGAGGCAGGCACGGCCGAATATCAGTTTGGCCCAAACGAGAAGGCCGTTCTTCGCGCACAGGACGTAAAAATCGACGGCGGCTCTTCGCCCTTCTCGTCGTCTGCGGAGCTCATCCTCACGAACCAGAACATCGTGTTCCCGCGCAAGGGCCACGCCGAGGGCCTGCCAGGGGGTGTGTGCTTTATGCGTTTTGCGTAAGTTGCCCCAGAGCAGCTCTTTGGCACACTTCTTAATTACTATCTAAATGCATGCGACAGCCATCAATGCGACAGGCTGTTCAAAAGCACTCGATGACTCGTGCCTGCATTGATTTCGCTCGCATAAGAAAAGGGCATGCAAGGTGCCCCGAAAGGAGACGCAATGATCAAGGTCTATCCCGCAAGTGAGGCTCCCCGACAGGTGCGAAAATACGCGTCCACCAACGACGAGGACGTGTTTATTACCGCCCGCGACTTCTATCACCGCAACAAGGACATCCGCCACCACAAGGTCGTAGTGTACGATGAGGACGGCAACATTGCCTATTGCCTAGGCTTCCAGAAAAACAAGCCCGTGAACTGGGAGGACGCCGAGAACAACGCCATGGTCCAGATGCATCTTTCCAACTACTGGGAATACTCGCTGGACGACGAGGACCTCGACTGGTCGTACGTCGAAAGGTTCCAGCTCTTCGTGTATGACGAGCTCGATGAGTACGCCTACCACACAGCGCGCATGATCGCCAAGCACAACCCGTCCGTCACAATCGCGTTCACCGACCCAGCCGCCGCGCTCTTCTTCACCGAGGACGAGCGACCGTTAATCGCAGACTCCGAAGAGGGGCTGTTCGAGGCTCACCCCGAGCTCAAGGACCTTCGCGCCCTGCGCGTGCATTCCGAGATCAGGTGGAACGTGCAGGACGTCTTTACCAACGACGTCTCCAGCTATCTGCTCATGACGAGCCTCTATTGGATAAAACGCGAGTTCTACTACGGGCCGCTCAACCCCGACAAGACGTTCTACCTCATCAAACAGCCCGTGAAGGAGAACGGCCTCACCGCACTCATCGCCAATGTGGTGGGAACCAAGCAGATGATTCGCGCCATCCGTCCGGACTTCATCCCCGTGGTCGACCTGGGCGTTGCCAACGATTCCAACCAGTTTGCCGGCACCTCAGGCGAAGACGTATGGTCCATGTTCTTCGACCAGATCTCTGACTACGACCTCAAGGAGGTCTACAACTCGCAGCACGTGATCTTGGACCAGAACTCCAACCTCAACCTCAATCCCTATATGACCGAATTCGTCTTCTCCAACAAGCGGGCGGAACTTCAATACGGCGACGACTTCCGGTACAACGAGGCTGTGCGTGCCCATGTTGAGAAGACGCTCGCCAAGGTGTTCCCGACCGATGCCAAGCGGGTGCTCGGCGTGATCGTGCGCGGCACCGACTACAACGCCCAGAGGGTGTCTAAGTACGTGCCGCACGGACTCACCGCCGACGCGACCCTCACGAAGGCGATCGACTACATGCGAGAGGGAAACTTCGACCACGTGTATCTTTGCACCGAGGATCAGTCGTACCTCGACCTCTTCCGTGCGAGCGAGCTGGCCGACAAGCTTATATACGTAGACCAGAACAGGATCGACTACCAGCAGGAGGATAACCAGGAGAAGCTCCTCATCGAGATATTCGGGCGCGAACAGTCCAACCCATACACGCGGACGCTGGACTACATCGCGGTGCTGGAGGGCCTCACGAGGTGCCAGGCACTGCTGGCAAACGTTACCTGCGGCGCCGTAACGTACGCCCTGGGCCGCGGCACCGACTACGAGTTCGCCGACGTCGGCAAAATCCAGGACGGGCTCAACGAGTAGCAATGGCCTTGCACGACAAAAGAGGGCCAAGGAGATGGACTATGAATGACGAGCCGATTCTTTCGGGACGAATGATGTTCTACGGCGACGCAGCGTTTCTTGCCTCAACTGCAAAGGTAACGCTCAAGACGCCGCCAGACCTCCAACTGCTACAGGAAGCGGTAAACGGGGCCGCAAAGCAGCATCCTTGGGCAACGTATGGCGTTCGCGAGGAGGACGGTCTGTTCTACTACAGCGACAACCTCTCCCATTCCATAACGATTGCCCAGTGGAACGACGATGAGCCGCCCGTTATGGGAGACAAGGAATCGGATGGCCATCTGCTGGGCGTCTATTACCAGGGAAGGGACATCCGTTTTTGCATGTTCCACGGACTGACGGACGGGGACGGATTGCTCTCCTTCTTGGACGCCACCATGAGCCGCTACGCCGCACTTCTGCAGGGAGAACCCCTCGCCTTGGAAAACGTGTGCTATCCCGATGCGGAGGCAGAGCCCCTTTTGGCCGTCGATCAGGCCTTGCGCGAGGCGGGGATTCCGTGGGACCCACAAGCCATAGGCGGCGGGTTGCCGAACGAGGACTACGCAGCCCACAAGCAACTGGCGGATGCCGGAGACGGTTCGCGTACGTTCTTCGTCAGTGCCGACGCCGCTGGTCTGGTTGGCTTTGCGAAGGAGCGGGGCGTCAAGGTCTCCGCGACCCTCGTGAGTCTTTACGCGGGAGCGGTACAGAAGGTCCATCCCGACGCGCGACGCATGAGGGTGGCGATGCCAGTAAACTTTAGGCATGCGTTGGGCATCCCCCACACGTTTAGGAACTGCGCCATGCCTCCCGCCATGTACGACATCGAGGTGGGCGTAGGAGACGGTGTTAACCAGATTGCCGCCCAGGTGAACCAAACCATTCTAAAGGTCACGTCCCCCGCGGCCGAGCTTTATACCGTAAAGGGGTTCGCCACGCACATGGACATGCTCCCACCGATGCCCTACACCCAAGCGGAGGTGGCAATGGCGCAAACGATGAGCGTCGATCGCCCTCCCTTCACATTCAACTGCTCCTATGCAGGACGCTACTCTAACGAGGACTACCTCGAGTTGATCGACTGCGTCTACTTCACGACACCCGCGTTCGGCTCTGCCCCCGTGCTCGAGGTAGTGGCCATGCCCGACCGCTTTTACATAACAATCAACCAGGGAGGCAGCACCGACGTGTACGTGCAGGCGTACCTGGACGTACTGCAGGAGAACGGCATCGACGCCACGCTCGATGCCATAGAGCCTGGTGCGAGGCAGTACGTTGCCTTGCGAGAGACGCTCGGCCTGCGCTAAGGCAAAGGGGATACTTCCCATTGTTTGGCGAGCGGGGGCTGTAACAAAAGCCTTCGGTTTGGTTGGCCGGTCGCGGAGGTTGTGAGGGCCGTCGCGACCGGCCTCTTTCCGTCATCTCGAGCGAGCGGGGGAGTTACTCCTCTACACTGCCAGGGCGTAGGCCATCTTCCTTATGTTGTGTCCCATCGCGACCATCCGCATCTCGTGGTCCACCTTCTCCAGG
>CADCPM010000010.1 GCA_902803315.1 uncultured Coriobacteriaceae bacterium | reverse complement strand
CTTCTTGGTGAGCCACTCCCACTCGCCGCCCTGGCCGTGGCGCAGCAGCGGGAAGTTGTGGCCGGCGTTCACGTAGGTGAGCTCGCCAGTGGTCCAATCCAGCGTGGCGGCCCACACCGTGACGAACATGCCTGCGTCGTTGTTTGCGCACAGATGGACGTTTGCGGCTGCAATTGCCTCCACTGGCGTAAGGCCTGCGAGCAAGCGGTTTTGTATCTCGTTCTTTGCCGCCATCATAAATAGGCTCGCAGGTATTCCCTTGCCAGATACATCGGCGATCAGGAAGGCCACCGTGTGATTGTCGATCTTGAAGTGGTCGTAGAAGTCGCCGCCTACCTCACGTGCGGGATCCATGGCAGCAAAGAGATCGACTCTTTCTACGCCAGGGAACGCAGGGAGGGCACGGGGAAGCGACCCCTCCTGAATCGTGCGCGCAGTGGCAAGGTCCTGCTCTATGCGACGCTCAGCTTCACCGATCCAGTCCTTGAGTGCGTCAACGGTTACGTTGATGCCCTTCGCAAGGGACCTGAACTCACGCGATCCCTTGTTCTTGACTCGTGCGTCCAGGTCTCCTAAAACAATTTGCTGGAGCGTCTCGTTTGTGCTGTCTATGCGTCTGGCAACCAGATGAATGAGCAGGCGGTCCACCACAGTGAAGACAACGAAAAGCACAACAAAGGTAACGACGGTCTCACTGCCTATGGTGGAATATCGATTGTGGAAGACCATGCTCGATGGCTCGATAATAGCGATGACGTAGTCGCCCTGTTGCCCGGTAAGGAGATATCCCTCCTCGTCCCTTGCACCAGAAAGCACACCCTCAAGACCGATTTTCTGCATTTCTCCGCTTCTAAGCGTTGAATCGACGGCGGTTGGCGCATCGGGTCCCAAGAGTTCCTGTAGATTGCCGCCAACGGGGAGCCTTTCGTCGTCGCTCGCAACCACAACGTTGTTCTTGGCTATTACGACGGTCCCCGTTTGCTCCAAGGTGTAGCCCTTAAGCACGTTGCCAATGGGATCTTCGAAGAGTTTGACGTCCTGGGGGTCTGCCGAGGCGAGCGAATCTGGAGCTAAGCTTAGTGTGTT
Source organism: uncultured Coriobacteriaceae bacterium (assembly GCA_902803315.1). Lineage (GTDB taxonomy): Bacteria > Actinomycetota > Coriobacteriia > Coriobacteriales > Atopobiaceae > RUG440. The sequence goes on along the minus strand of CADCPM010000010.1, from coordinate 13,667 downwards.
GGCAATACGTTCGAAGGCTGCCAACCGATCTGAAAGCGAGCCAATTTGGATGCAGAGGTAATTGATTTCGCTGCGCATGGCCGCGTTTGTGCGGGTGAGCTCATCTTTTGTAAGGCGCATATAGCTGAGGCCAATAATAACAAGGAACGCCATTGTGGCCAGAACGGAAATGGCAATCCTAAATATGGAGCGTATTCCCAGTCCCTCGGACTTGATTTCGGTCTTACCCTGGCGGCGATTCTCAAGTCGTGGCAGTATGCCGTCTCGTATTGAGGATTGCGTTTCGGACGTTCCGGTGTCTGCCATAGGACGTCTCCTTAGCCAGGCGATCAAATAACTGAACATATTATAGGTGGATTAACAGATGCGCAAGAAGGGAGAACCCCAACTAAGGGACAGGCCCCAAGCTACGATTTGGAAAACCGCAACTTGGGGCCTGTCCCTTAGTTGGGGGCGTGCCCGTTAGCCGTTTGAAGCCTCTGCGTTGGCGCTTTCGTCGCCGTGGCTGGGGCTCGGGCTTTCGCTGCTCGAGCTGTTACTCGAGCTGCTGCTCGAGCTGCTGCTGGGGGTGGGATCGACGGGCTTCTCGGGGCCAGTGGAAATGACGATCTCCACGGTTGTGCCTCGCGTCGCCATACCCGATGCGGACTGCGACATTACATAGCCGCTGCTTACGGCATCGCTTGACGCATAGCTGGTTACCACGTTGAAGCCTGCGTTGCCCAGCGCGCCACTTGCCTCCGATTCGGAAAGGCCCACGACACTTGGAACCTGGGACTTGCTGGAGCCGCTGGAAACCGTGAGCACGATCTCGGCGCCCTTGTTGGCGGAGCCGGTTACGGACTGGTAGAACACCACGCCGGCATCCACGCTGTCGTTCTCTTCGCTGTTTACCACTACGGTAAAGCCAGCCTCACGCAACGTGTCGACCGCGTTGGTCTGCGACCAGCCTATAACGTTGGGCACCTCTACGGATTCGGGACCCTTTGAGAGCTGATACGTTACGGTGCTGCCGGCCTTGGTGGTAGTGTCCTTGGCGGGCGTTTGTGCGGCAATCTTGCCCACTTCTACGTCGTCGGAGTTGACCGAGTCGCCTGCCTGGCCAATGAGGCCCACGCGGCTTAGTGCGGCGTCTGCCTCCGTGGGTGACAAGCCTTTAAGGTCCGGTACCGTAACCGATTTTTCCGGCGCAGGTCCCTTGGATATCCAGAGGTTGATGGATGTACCCTGCTTGGCCGAGTTCCCTTCGTCGGGGTCTTGGTCGGAAACCTTTCCCACGGCAATGTCGCTGGAGTACTCCTCCTTTACGTTGCCCACCTTGAAGTAGTTCGATTGCTCGATTTGGGTAATCGCGTCGTCCTTGGAAATCCCAACCAAATTTGGCACTGCGCGCGTTTTGGGCCGTCCCAAAATCATAAACACGGCGAGGGCAATGCCTGCGATGGCTAAGATCGAAACCACCACGCCAATGGCCACGTTGCGCTTGTGCTTGCGGTCCATGTTCTCTTCGGTTGCGCTCTTCTTGCGATAATGGCCCGTGGTCTCGGTGCCTGGGTGTTGCTGGAAGCCGTTCTGAGTGCGTCCGTGAAGATTGCCCGTTTGCCCCATGCGGCCGGCGGCCATGGGTGCCACCACAGAGGTGGACTCAATAACCGACTGCATGCGTCCGGCCAAATAGTCGCGCAGTACGTGGTAGAGCTCGTCGGCCGTTTGGAAGCGGTCTTCGGGGCGTTTTTGCATGCACTTGAGGATGATGCCTTCCAGTGCGGAATCAACCATGGGGTTGATCTGGCTGGGTGGCATGGGAGGCTCATTTACCTGCTTTAGGGCAACGGAGATGGCGTCGTCGCCGTCAAAGGGCACACGGCCAGTTGCCGCCTCGTACATAACGATGCCCAGTGAGTAGATGTCGGTGGTAGGCCCAAGGTCCTTGCCCTGGGTTTGCTCGGGCGAAACGTAGTGGGCCGTGCCCAACACGCTGTTGTCTGCGGTTAGGTGGCTGTTCTTTGCGCGCGCAATGCCAAAGTCCATTACCTTGATGTTGCCGTCCGGCTGCACCATGATGTTTTGCGGCTTTATGTCGCGATGGATAATGTCGTGGCGATGCGCGACCGAAAGTGCCTGCGAGATCTGCGAGCCGATCTGTGCCACCTTGCGGCAATCCAGGGCGCCATGCTTGCGAATGCCGCTCTTAAGGTCGGTACCGCGCAGATACTCCATAACGATGTAATAGGTGTTGCCGTCCTTGCCCCAGTCGTACACGGAAACGATGTAGGGGCTCTGCAACGCGGCTGCCGCCTGAGCTTCCTGCTTAAAGCGCGCGGCAAACGACTGATCGTTGGCATATTGAGGCAGCATGATCTTTATGGCAACCGTGCGCCCGAGGACCTCATCGAGCCCTCGGTACACGATGGCCATTCCACCTGTGCCGATTTTGTCTTGAACGGTGTAGCGTCCGCCTAACGTTCTAGCTGCCATCTACTACTCCTATCGCCTGCGCAATCCACTCGTGCGCACATCTTTCGTATGCCCATACGCGCCAAAGGCAACGTGCTGTTCCTTGCTGCATCATGAAACCCCCATCGCCTGTACGTTGAGGCATTGGGCAAGTACCTCGCCCGCCACCGCGGATGCATGGCCTCGCACGTCTTCGCCGTTGCCTTCTATGCAAACGGAGATGGCGAGCGTGGGGTTATCGTAAGGGGCAAAGCCCGTGAAAAGCGAATTGATGGATTCGGACCCAACCTGGGCCGTACCCGTCTTCCCCGCAACGAGGTAGCCGTCTACCTGCGCCTCTATGCCCGTACCGGAGGTTACGACCTCCAGCATGGCATCGCCGACCTGCTCGGCGGTATGCACGCTTACGGCCTGGCCGAGCGATTTGGGATTGGTGGAGGCAACCGTTGCGCCCTCGGGCGAGAGCACGTGATCGACCACATAGGGATTCATGGCTACGCCCTTGTTTGCGATGGCGGCCGCGACCACGGCGTTTTGCATAACGGTGGTTTGTGGGCCAGCAGGGCTCTTGTGTTCGCCTACGGGCTGTCCGCAAGCAGACCAAGCCGTCTCCCACTCCGTCATCTCGCTTGGCACGGGCATGAGCGACTTTGCGCAGGCAAAGTCCTGACCCAGATCGCTGTTGTAGCCAAAGGACTCAGAGTAACGTACGAGGTTGTTCGCGCCAAGCTGCACGCCCAGCTGACCAAACGCGGTGTTGGCAGAGAGTGCAAACGCAGTGCGCAGGTCCGTTGGGCCGTACTCGGCATCGTGGTCGTTGGAGACCAGCTGTCCGCCAATGTCCAGCGAGGAGGGAGCGTCGTACACGGTGTCGAGCTTCGCGGTGTTGGTGTCAAGCGCAGCCGCTAAGGTTACCACCTTAAAGGTGGAGCCAGGCGTGTACAGCTGAGTGGTTCGGTCCACCAGAGGGCTGGACTCGTCGTCGCCGCCCTCCAGGACCGCACCTACGTCACTCAGGTCGTAACTGGGGTTGGAGGCCTTTGCAAGCACCGCTCCAGTTGCTGGGTTGAGCACCACTATGGCGCCCCTGCGCCCTTCCAGTGCCGCTTCGGCAGCGCGCTGCATTTGATAGTTGAGGGTAAGGACCACCGAAGCGCCAGGCGTCTGCACGCCTGCAAGCGAATACAGCGCGTTGTGCCAGTTGGAATAGTTGGAATCGCCGCGGAGGGCGTCGTTCATGCGCGACTCTACGCCCGTGGCGCCAAAGCGCGTAGACACATAGCCTACCGTGTGTGCGGCAACGCTGCCGTTGGGATATACGCGATGATACGTGCCATCGTCCTGCGGCACGCTCTCGGCCAGCGTCTGGCCGTCGGAAGTAATTATGGCGCCGCGCTGCACGAAGGCGCTCTTTGCGATGGTGTGGTTGTTGCCGGGCATCTGCCTGTAGGACTGGGCCTGCACCACCTGCACAAAGGTGAGGTTGGTAATGGTAACGGCAAAGATCACGGTAAACACGGTGATAAGCGCTGTGAGGCGCTTGCCCAAGGCCACGCGGCCGAGCACGCCGGACTCAGGGGTGTCGAGCCCAAAGCGTCCGCGTACGTTGGTGCCGTGGGCCACCGCAGCAACCTTCTGGCTGTCGATGCCGGGTATTGTCATGGTTGCGCTGGTGGTGTTGGTAATGGGAGCCTCGCGCCCCGTGGCCTCGTCGCCGGTGCGCAGAAGCAGACCAACAATGATGAAGCTGGCCAAAAGCGAGCTGCCACCCTGGCTCATAAAGGGCAGCGTCACACCCGTTAGGGGCAAAAGTCGCGTGCAGCCACCCACGATTAGAAACGCCTGGAAGGCAATGGCGGTGGTAAGTCCCACGGCGGTAAACGCCGACATGTCCGACTTGGCGCGGGCCGCAGTCGCAAAGCCGCGTACGGCAAGGATCATGAACAAGAGCAGGATGGCCGAACCGCCCAGCAAGCCCATCTCCTCGCCAATGGCCGAGAAGATGAAGTCGGACTCCACTACGGGTATGAGCGTGGGCAGACCCTTGCCAATGCCGGTGCCCACCAAGTCGCCGTCGGCCAGCGAGTAGAGCGACTGGATTATCTGATAGCCTCCGTCGGGGTGCTTAAACGGGTCGAACCAGATCTGCATGCGGTTGCGCACGTGCGAAAAGGCAAAGTAGCACAGAACCGCACCAATAAGCAAAAGCACCAGCGACACGATCACATAGCTCACGCGCCCTGTGGCCACGTAGATCATAACCACCAGGAACGTGAAGAACAAAAGGGCGCTGCCCAAGTCGCGTTCGAAGATAACCACAAGCAGGCTCACGCCCCACATGGCAAACACGGGCGCGAGCATCTTGGGTTCGGGAAGCGCAATGGGTCCGATGCTCTTGGTGGAGGCAGACAAAAGCTCGCGGTTCTCGGAGAGATACGCCGCAAGGAACAGGATGATGAGGATCTTGGCAAGCTCGCCGGGCTGGAACGAGAAGGGCCCAAGGCTTATCCAGAGTCGCGAGCCGCCATGCTCAGTGCCAAACACCATGGGAATAACCAAAAGCACAATGCCGGCGATTCCCAAGGTGTACTTGTATTCCAGGAGCTTGTCAATGTTGCGCACCACAATGAGGGTTCCCACCATAGCGGCAATCGACACGAATAGCCACATAACCTGATTGACCGCCAGCTCTGGCTTAAGGCGCGTAACGAAGGCGATTCCTATGCCCGAAAGCACAAACGTTATGGGAAGTATTACGGGGTCGGCACCTGGCGCAAGGAAGCGTATTGCCACGTGCGCCACCGCAAAGGCCGCAAAAAGGCCAATGGGAACGGCGAGCGTGCCAACCGAAAGCGGTACGTTCATGTTCATTACGTACATGGCGTAGATCAGGAGTACGGGAAGGGCTGCGGCACAGAGCAGGAGTAGCTCGGTTGTGCGACGCGACATCGACGGCCTCTCCATGCTAATCACCTGCCTCGCCTGCGATGTTTGCCTGATCTTGTGCGGCAGCGTTTTGGGCCTGCTGCTCGGCTTGCTCGCTTGTGACGGCAGCCTTTTCGGGTGCGGAGTCCCCGCTCTCGGCGCCCGCTCCTTCCAGTGGCTCGCCTTTTTGCGAGGCGCCGGCAGAGCCCTGCGTCGCGGCGGCAGCCTCCGCCGCACGGGTTTTGTCGGTGTTTATCTGATCGCGGTAGCGCTCCACGGTAAGGCGCGCCTCTTCCTCGTTGGAAACGCTGATTCCCTCATCCAGCTGGTGCTGGATGGCTTCGGGCAAGTCGCTCGTGGAAACCGAGGTGGTCTCTACGACCTCGTGCAGCGAGAGCCCCAGTATGTCTCCTGCGACGCCGCGACAAATGGCCACCGTCCCCTGGTTGTTCGATACGTACCAGGAGTTGCGGATAAGTGCGCCGAGCACGAAGGTAATGCCCAGGAGTGCGACGATGGCAATCACGATCCATGTGAGGACGCTGCGGTTGCGCTCCTTACGATGGACCTCGGCCAGGCCATCCTCCACCACGTCCACGACGATAACCGTCACGTTGTCGTGACCGCCGTTGGTTAGGGCCGCAGAGACGAGCGTGTCGGCGGCAGCCTGCGGCGTTACGCTGGACACGGCCAGCTCCTCGATGTCCTTGTCGGACACCATGCTGGAAAGGCCGTCGGAGCAGAGGATTATGCGGTCGCCCGTGCTTACGTCCAGGGTAAAGTGGTCGGCGTACATGTCGGGGTCGGACCCTAGCGCGCGTGTAATGATGGAGCGCGATGGGTGTATGCGGGCTTCGTCGGCGGTTATCTCGCCGGCGTCAACGAGCTCTTCCACGTAGCTGTGGTCATGGGTAATGCGCACGAGCGTTCCGTCGTGCAAAAGGTAGACGCGCGAGTCGCCGACGTGCGCGATTGACATGCGATTGTCTTCGATGTAGACGCAGGTGGCAGTGCAGCCCATGCCCATTTTGCCCACACCGTTTAGGGCGCCGTCCAAAACCGCGGCGTTCGCCGCCTCCACAGCTGCGCCGAGCAGAATCTCGTCGGCATGGTCGGGCGCGCTTTCGGCAATGGTGCGCACGGCTATGCCCGAGGCAACCTCGCCTGCCGCATGGCCGCCCATGCCGTCGCATACGGCGAATAAGGGCGCCTTTACCAAAAACGAGTCCTCGTTGTGGCCGCGGACCAGGCCCACGTCGGAGCGGGCGCCCCAGCTCAGATGCTCGGTGCAGCCCGAGGTGGTATCGGCGTCGGTGCGGTTGTCTATTGGCATCTCGCTGCGGCCGGGGGCGTTTGCGACCTCGGCAGCGCTTTGCGATTGTGCCTCTTCTTGTTGGGGGGTGCGTGCCTGTTCTTCACTCATCGGCGGCTCACCCTCATAATGGTATCTCCGGTTTGCACCTCGTCTCCGTCACGCAGGGTAACGGGTTGGCCAATAAGATGGCCGTTTACCATGGTTCCATTGGTGGAGCCAAGGTCCTCTAGCACGAGGGCGGGACCCTGAAGCGTAAACCGAGCGTGGGTCGCCGACACAAACGGCTCGTCCACGACGATGTCGGAAGAGGGGGAGCGCCCTATGATTACGGGACCGAGTATGTCCACGTGGAGGCCGCGAAGCTGCTTGGCGCCCTTCTCTACGTCTACCGCCCAGATGGCAGCGTCCCTGCGCTGGCCGCGCACCAACCCGATTCCCGAGCGCATGGCAGCGTACAGGAAGAGGTACAGCAACACGACCAATAGTATGCGACCGCCAAATAGAACGAGGTCAATCATGCTATCCCGCCCGGAACTCTAGGTTGGTAAGGCCAATGGTAAGCACATCCCCGCTATGGAGACTCGCCTCCGAAACGTCGATGTCGTTTACCAGCGTACCATTTGTTGAGTTGAGGTCGCGAATGCTCCAGCTGGATCCCTGCAGCACGAGCTCTGCGTGACGACGTGACACGTTGGGGTCGTTAAGAACGATGCCCCCCGCTACGTGCTCTCGGCCAATAACGGCAACGTCGGAGGTGACGTTGTAGGTCTGGCCAGAGCCAAGGTCCACAAGAGTGCAAAGGGCGGCGTTGGCTACGGGTGCCTGTGCCGTGGCCGCGGGCGCAGGCGCTGCGTGCACGGGGGCTGCGTGTGCTGGCGCTGCGTGGCGCGGAATGGGTGCGTCCTCGGGCAGAGCCTCGTCGGGGATGATGTCAAGAGGATCGACCTGCGGTTCGGAGTCTTCTGCGCCAAAGCCCTGCTTGGCGCCCTCTTCCTCGAGATCGGGGTACAGCGGGCCGACCGGCGGTACGTCTATTGCCGGCGAGCTTGCGGGAACCTGGGGCACGTCGGGTACGAGCTCCGGTGCAGATACGGGCGCAGGGTCGGGCGCAGGCTCGGGAATCGGCTTGGGCTCAGGCACGGTCTCGAGCGGCGGCTCGGCGTCAAAGGCAAAGCCGACTTCCTGCGCAATGGGCATGGGCTCCTCCTCGTGCACGGGAATGGGCGAGGGGATGAAGCCCTGGTTAGCCTGCATGTTGTGCGGAGGAGTGATTCCCAGGTAGGCATTTTCCTCGTCGCGCAGGCGAGCGAGCGTGCGCGGGTCGATGTTCTCGGCAAATACGGAGGTCCTGCCCCTATGTAGGGCGGGGTCTACCATAAAGCGCACGAGCGGGCGACCCACAAAGGTGTAACCACGCTTCTTTGCCTGGGCCTCGATGAGCTGCGACATCTCGTCGGTTATTTGTACGTACAGCGGGCGCATAACGCCGTCGTCCTCTTGGGATACAAGAACTGTGTAGAGCGCAGGCGCTGTGTCGACGCCATCGATCACAAAGGTTTCGTCCTCCATCTCGCGCACGGCGCGCTTGGCGAGTCGCTTAAACGAGAAGGGTGGGCGTGTGCCAGGAGCACCCTCTGCAAAAATGGCACCAATGCGCTGGTCGAAAATGGTGAGTACGTTCATGCCCGTTCATCGCCCCTTCGATTGATTACGTTTCCTCCACGTAGTGCGCTAGCAACGCACAGGGTAGCACCTAAGAATACCGCAACCGCAAGCGCGTTTACGTCCAGAGTTGACGCAATGCTGGCTTTTTCCACGTAAGCGCATGCCGCGTAGGAAAGGAAGAGCACGGCGACCGCAATTACCTGGCCCAAAATACAAAGAGAAAGCTTTTCTCGCGCGGTTAGCACGGAACAAACGAGTGCTCCCAGCCCGCAGCCTGTAGCAAGGATCCAGCTGCGAGGTTCAAGCAGGACGGTGCGCAAGTTCGCGACCATGAGGTTTGCGAAGAAGTCCGTCTTTGTGGCGCAGGCAAACGCGGAGTTGAAGAGCCAGCCAAGTATGCCGGTTACGAAGGCCGTTCCCGGCGCAAGGCCAAAGCCGGCAAGGCCCACGCCGGCCAATGGCTGGGCAATGCAGGCAGGAAGCAGCAGGGAGGGTCCTGCCAACGCGTAGCGTCGCCCTGCCAGGGCCCACCAGCCGAGCCCTATTGCCGCAATTGTGAGTGCCAGCGGAAATGCCATGCTGGCTGGTTGGGCAAGAATGGCGCCCGCAAACGCCACGACGCCCATGATTCCGGCAAGGGGTGGCCAGGCGGCGCATGCGGCCGCAATGCCCGCGGTGCCAAAGCCGAGCGCGGTCGTTGAGTTTGGCAGGACGTAGGGAATGGTCACATAGGCGATCCAAGCTGCCGTGCCGGCCGCAAGCAGGCGGGTACAAGCCTCGCCGAGCCAGGGAAACTGCAGCGTAAGCGGCACGTGAATGCGATCCCAGTCTTCCAGCGGGCGCGGCTCCTCGTTCTGGTCGGTTTGGCGCAGCAGGTCCGACAATGACTCGGCGCCTTCCTGGGCATCTCCGAGCGCCTCCACCAGGTCGCGCGCAAAAAGCTCGACCGAAGCCATGCGGGCAGAGGGTACGGGATCCAAGGCGCGCAGGAGGGTGCTCTCAACCACGCCCGCAAGCTTGGGCTCCACGCGCGAGAGGGCGGGGGAGGGGCCACGCCGTATGAGGTCGAGCGACTTCTCTGCGTCGGACGAGGCATAGGGGCAGCCTCCCGTAAGCGATTCCCACACCACCACGGCAAGCGAAAAGATGTCAGTGCGCTCGTCCACCATCTGGCCCTCGATCTGCTCGGGAGGCATGTATCCAATGGTACCGCCGCGCGCGCCGCCATATCCTGCGGCCGACGCGAGCGTGGCCATGCCAAAGTCGCCGAGCTTCACCGTGCCTGTGCGGTCGATGAGGATGTTTGCGGGCTTTATGTCGAGGTGGAGAACCCCGTTTTCGTGGGCAAACGCCAAAGCCGACGCCACCGAGTCAACCACATGGGCGCACTCGTCAAACGAGAGGACACCGTCTTCCACGCGCGAGAGCAGCTCGGCGAGATTGAGCCCGTCCACGTATTCCATTACCAAATAGGAGTACTGCTCGTCCACCTCAAAGTCGAACATCGTCACGATGTTTGGATGAGCCAGCATGCTAGAGGTGCGGGCTTCGGCGAGGGCCTCGTCTATGGTGGAGGTCTGCATGGGAGAGCCATCGTCAAGAATCAGGGGCATGCGCTTGATTGCCACGCGTCGTTGCAGGCGGGCATCCCAACAAACGCTCACCAAGCCAAAACCCCCATCGGTATTGTTTTCCAACACGCGATAGCGGCCAAGGAGAATGTCTTCCTCCGGAGTCGGATCGACGCCGGTGCTTGGGGTCATGTTTGTAGTACGTTGCACGGTGCTTTCCCTGTTCGTTTGTAGGCCCATTGTAGCCCAAAACTTCGGCGTGCTGCAGCTGGTGTTGCAATTGTCCCGCAACATGCAAGTGGCCTGTGAAGAACATCAGATTTTGTGGCTCTCCGACGCTGCTCTGACGCTGCGTCTCCGACGTTGCGCCTCCGACGAGGTTGCCGACAATTTCGGACATTTCGGGGGGCTCGAGGGCTTTCAAACTTCCGATTTTGTCGGCAAGCGTGATTCCCACCGCGTGAGTGAGGGCCTCGTAAGGAAATCGGTAAGGAAATGGTAAGGAAATCACCATGATTGGGGAAAGTTTCTTCAAAAAAGGCTAGACACCGACCCCCGTTTCTGTGTACAATACTCCTTGCCTTGAACGGGGTGTTAGCTCAGTTGGTTAGAGCGCCGGCCTGTCACGTCGGAGGTCGAGGGTTCAAGTCCCTTACATCCCGCCACGATTATTCGAGCCATCGGTTGACCCGATGGCTTTTTTATTTGCATAGAGATAGAAATCGCAGCGGCAGAAATAAAAAAGGTGCGCGCTCTGTAAGAGCACGCACCGCTTGCGATGTTGCAGCACAATAGCTGTATGCTACTCGTTACCTGCGGCCTTCGCGAAAGCAGCAAGCTCTTCCGCGGTGGTCTCGACGCCCTGCGCCTTAACCCACTCGAGGAGGTTGCCGTCCTCGGTTGCCTTGGCGACCTCAGCCTGGAGTCCTTCGTCTGCCATAATCTTGACGTACAGTTCCTCAAGGGTCATGATTTGTCCTTTCACTTGCTGGCCTAACGTGGTATATATTATAAATGAACGATATTCATTCTTTTCGAACATACATCCTTACGAGTGTTCGATAATGTGCAAAAGGGGACCATCTCCTTTTGCACGGTTTGAGCGCAAGGAGCGCACCATCTCCTGTAAACTAGTACTGCTGCAAACCGTAACTTGACCCCCGAGCTAGAAGGAACGCGATCGGCACCATGCAACCAGGCACGTCATCTCGCATCCCCGTTGCCGTCTTCGACTACGACGGCACGTGCATTAGCGGACAGTCGGGTAAGCTCATTTCTACGTGGCTGCTCAAGCGGGGAGAACTCTCTCCCCATGCGACCCTTGGACTTGTGTGGTGGGGCGCTCGTTACAAGTTTCACCTGCCCTACCGACAAGAGCATTCGCGCGAACTCATATTCCACGACTTGGAAGACCTCTCTACGAGCGAGATCGACGCCCTGATGGTTGAGTTCCACAACGAAGTGCTCATGCCGCTGTATCGTCAGCGTGCGGCTGAGGAAATTGCGCTGCGCCACGAGCAAGGCTGCTCGACGGTAATCATATCGGCCACCTTTGATCCGATTGCGCGCGAGGCCGCGTTGCTGCTGGGCGCCGATGGCTATGTTGCCACGCAAATGGAGCAAGACGCCTCGGGCAACTACACGGGCAATGTGTCTGGCAGCGTCGTTGCTGGCAAGGCCAAGGTTCAGGCCGCCTGCGCCTGGGCAGACAAGACCTTGGGACCCAACAGGTGGAGCTTGGCGTATGCCTATGGCGACCACCACTCCGACATCGAGCTTTTGTCTGCTGCGCGCCATCCCACGGCCGTGAGCCCAGGGCCCACGCTCAGGCGTGCCGCCCGTACGTATGGGTGGCCGATCGTGGACTGGGAGGCAAGCTAGCATGGCCGTTCGCGCGTGGCCAGAGGGCACAGGCCCGCGGCCCGCCCGTGCGATGGACGAGTTTTGCGACTACGTGTGGCAGGAGGGGCTGAGACTCTACCGCGATTTGCCGTGGCGCAATACCTATGACCCCTATGCCATATGGATGAGCGAGGTAATGCTGCAGCAAACGCAGGTAGCGCGTGTGGATGGGCGCTGGCAAAGCTGGCTGCGGCGTTTTCCCACGGTGCAGGCATTGGCTCAGGCGCCGCAGGCGGACGTCCTGGCGGAATGGCAGGGCATGGGCTACAACCGGCGTGCCCTTGCACTGCATCGGGCAGCCATAACAATTGTCGAGGCGGGCGGGGCCTTTCCGCGCGATGCCCAGGAATTGCGTGCGCTGCCAGGCGTGGGTCCTGCCACGGCGGCGGGCATTCGGGCCTTTGCGTTTAACCAGCGAGGCGTCTATTTGGAGACCAACGTTCGAACGGTGTTCTTGCACGAGCTCTTTCCGCATGAGGAGGGCGTGCCCGATAAACGCTTGGTGCCGCTGGTGGATGCCGCATGCCCAGACGACGACGTGCGTGGTTGGTACTATGCCCTGTTGGATCTGGGTGCCCACCTTAAGCGCATGGTGCCCAATCCCTCAAGACGGTCTCGCTCGCACGTGCGCCAGTCGAACTTCGAGGGCTCGCACCGACAAAAGCGAGCTGCGGTGGTGCGCATGCTCTTGTCGGCCAGGCCGCATGGGGTGACTGCCGAGAAGGTGGCCGCGACGCTTACGGCTGCGGAGTTGGAGGCGGGGCGTGAGGCAGTGGATGCTGCCTATGCGCGTCGGCTCCTGGAAGAGCTCTCTGCCGAAGGATTTTGCGCGCAGTCGGGCGACGCATGGACCATCGCGTGAGCGGACGAGGCGCTTTTCCTAGAACATACTCTGTCTTGGTCTGTGTGGGTTGGTAGGCGTGTTCTGTAAATTTATAACAGAACAAATGTTTGTATACGAACAATAGTTCTGTTACAATGGCAGCAGACGGCACGGGAGGGGAGGTCGCATGGGAAAGGCAGATGTTGCCACACGAAGCTATATGGCAGACCCACAACGGTTCGCAGACGCATTCAACTACGCGATATACGACGGCGAGGAGGTTATTACGCCAGACGCGTTAAAGCCGTTAGACTCAGTTTCGCTTGAACCAGGGACCGGGTCTGGACGGAAGTCGGAGCGCAGGCGCGATGGACTCAAACTGTGGCAGGCCATGGGCGATGGACAAGTTGCGTATGCGCTGCTTGGCGTGGAGGATCAGACTGTGATTCACTATGGTATGCCAGTGCGTTGTATGACCTACGATGCGCTCGCCTATCACGATCAGATTAAAGATCTCACTCGCAAACACCGTGCTCAGGCAGGTGCGACGGGAGCCGAATGGCTTTCGGGCATCTGCAAGGAGGATAGGCTGTTGCCGGTGGTGACTTTGGTGCTCCACTTTGGTTCAGAGCGATGGGATGGACCAATGGGACTGCATGACATGCTCACGCCCATGGATAAGCCATTGGCAGCGCTCGTGCCGGACTACAGGATTAACCTTTTGTCTCCGGCGTGTATGGCAGACGAGAGCTTCGCTAAGTTTCGCACGGAGTTGGGCATCGTCTTAGGGTACATTAAGTATGCGCAGGACAAGGATGGGCTCGAGAGGTACATAAGAAGCGAGAGTCGCTTTAGGAATGTTGGCGCGGAGAGTGTGGAGCTTATCAATACGCTCACGGACTCCCGTCTCAAGGTTGTCGAGGGGGAGGAGACGGTGGACATGTGCAAGGCAATAGAGGACATGCGGGCTGAGGCTCGAAATGAGGGCATAGAGCAGGGCATAGAGCAG
>CADCPM010000009.1 GCA_902803315.1 uncultured Coriobacteriaceae bacterium | reverse complement strand
TAAGATTCCTGAGATGAGGCGGTCTCTTGCGTCGCTGCTCCAGACGGACGAAAAGAACATTGGCATTACCGCCACGAGCGGAGAAGGATTGACTGAAGCCGGAAAGGGCAACGGCATCTTCGTGTTCGCCGCGCTGACGGTGGATTGCGACTGACAGGCAGGCACCTGACCCTTCGTGCCACGGCCGCCGGTCCGACAGCCTCGGGTGCGAGCTACGTCTCCCTCTTTTGCGACCGCGTGGCAGATAGTGGCATTTCTCAACTTACGGATCCGCGAGGTCGACCAGGCGATGGTCGAGCAGGGACGTGGCGGCGCCGGGGGAGTACCGAGAACGTTTACGAGGTGGTCAACCGCCCTGTTGAGATCCCGCTCCGCCGGGCTCGCTACCCGGACCCTATAGGCCATACTTGCTCCTGAGCGATAAAACGGCCTCGAAGGCGTCGCAGCACTCGCCCCGGTGACCGCGTCGATGCCCTCCTGCACAAGGGCGACGGTGCGACCCGTCCGAGCCTCGGCCTCCAATGCCTCGAAGGCCTCGGCGCTCATGATGACCATGTCGGCATAGCCGTTCTTCGTCACGTGTACCGGCGGCTGAGCAAAGGTTGACCGCGTGGGCCGGAAAGGCTGACCCAGATGCGGCTTTCCAACTTCGAGACGATCACGAAAAGATTACTCCAGCCAGTTCCCCACAGCCACTTCCCCGAGGATGACGGAGTTGAAGTGTGTGTTGCGGTTGGCACCGTCGAGTGTAATCAGCACGGGGTGAATCGCCTTCCGCGTTCCGGTTTCCGACCTGAATGCGGCCATCTTGTTGCGGATGGAGCGTTCGTCTGCGGCCGTCAGCGCATACGGACCATCTGCGTACTTCATCTCGCAGAGGTTGATGACGTCGTCGCGGCGGTCGATGAGTAGGTCGATTTGGGCCGCAGGCTCAGCGTGCTTGCTCCTCCAAGCCGAAACGACTGTCTGCACGCCGGACACCCCTAGCGTCCGCTTTATATCGTCGGTGTGCAGCAGGCAAACCAGCTCGAAGGAGAGGCCAGCCCATGCGTAGTAGCCCGGGGTGCCCACGAAGCCCATCCAGCCGTCGACTCGTCCTCGCTCAACATGGGTGAGCCAGAAGAGCGTGAAGGGGTCTATGAGTTGGAAGACCATGCCCTTCTTTTGCTTGGTGAAGTCTTTGAATCCGCGGATGAACCCACACTGCTCCAGATTCCTGAGGGTTTTCGTGAGAGAATTGCCCGATAGACCCGTTGTCGAGGACAACTCGGCTCTGGTCATGCCACCCTTCTTCGCGGCAAGTCGTCTCACGATTCTCTCGTATGGCTCCGGGTTTCGGAAAAGCGTGGCAAACAGCCTGTCGAACTCCACGGCCAGCTGCCCACCCCTTCGGAAAAGCAGGGCGTCGATGTTCTGGGCGAGGCTCAGCCCCCGCTCCTGGAGCGAGAGGTAGTAGGGCACGCCTCCGAACACCATGTAGCTCTCTACGACTTGGCGAGCCGAGTACGCAACTCCGCTCCAGGCGTAGTACTCCTGACATTCCTCCAGCGTGAAGGGTTGCAGGTCGATAACACGCGTGACACGGTCGTAGAGACCCTCCGTGCTCTCCAAACATATAGTTGACCAAAACTATCGAATATCGTGAGATTTGGTCAAGTATAGGGAATGACAGCGCAATCTACAAGGTAGCGCGCGTCAGGGGACTCCGCGATAACCCCCACCAGTGCAGCAGACACTTGTGCAGGGTCCCGTGGGGCGCCCTTGACGGGCGGGTCCGGACGCCTTGGGAGGAGGCTAGACAGGCATGTGGAACGGCGCCACGCTCCTCAGAGCGGAGCTATAGCTGCGCCCTTTTCGCGCCTTGCGGCCGCGAGGCATGGAGGCAGACCTCCCGAAAACGCTCACATACCCATGTCTACCTGCGCATATATGGTAAAATGTATGAAGTAGCTTGGGAGGTGGGGACGATGCCGGAGCCCAAGTTCATACCCCGCATGCAGGACCAGCCGACGCTGCCGCCCCCCGACATTGGCGACCTCGTGCCGAAAGGCTCGACGGCGCGCGTGGTCGACATGACAGTGCGCTCGATCGACAGGTCCACGCTGACCTCGCTCTACCCGGGCGGCGGCGCGATGGCCTACGCCCTGGCAGTGTAGAGGAGTAACTCCCCCGCTCGCTCGAGACGACGGAAAGAGGCCGGTCGCGACGGCCCTCACAACCGCCGCGACCGGCCAACCAAACCGAAGGCTTTTGTTACAGCCCCCACTTGACGTTTCTTTAGGAGCAGGGACTGTCCCTCAGTTGCAAGTATCTGGCCCTTGTCGGTACGATTCTCAATGGTCAAAAGCGTGCCCGAGCGACCTGCATTTGATACCATTGCATCAGCTTTTTTTCCAAGGCATGGCAATCCATATGGTTCGGGGGGCAAGCGTGGCAACAAAGAAGAAGAGACGAACTCGCATAGAGCTGCTTGATGTCGCAAAGGCCATTACCATATTTCTTGTAATTCTGGGCCACACGACGTCCAACACCGACATCATTATGTATAGGCGCGTGCTCTATGCCTTTCACATGCCGCTGTTCTTCTTCCTTGCGGGCATGTCCACCAAGCCCAGGCCCTCGTACGGACTTGAGGGTTGGACTACCTTCCTGAGGAAAAATGTCCTGGCCCTTGTTGTGCCGCTCGTGATCTGGGGACTCGTTTACGGGCCGTTTGCGTTTGCCAACTTTCCCAAGCTGTTCTATGCCTCGTGGGAAACCCTCGGAGAGATGGGGACGCTCACTTCGCTCTGGTACCTCTCCGGATTCTTCGTGGCGCGAATTGTCGTGCAGGTCATTATTACGCTGCTCGATAAATTCGGGCAAGGTGGAAACAACATTGTCTATGCCCTTTGTTCGTTGCCCTTGTTTGCAATAGGACTGCTCTTGCCAAGGCTCGAACACGGCTATCCGTGGTGCTTCAACGTTGCGCTCGTGGCTGCAGGCATCATATTGTTGGGAATCGCGGCACGGCGGAGAATCCTTATACTTGCCGTGCAACGAGGCGTGGTGCTGTTTGCAAGCTTAGTGGCAAGCATCGCCATTCTGTTTATCGGTACCGTCGCGCGTGGAGACGCATGCGAACTCGTGCTCATGTGCGGGTCGCAGTACGGCAACCTGTTTTGGTTCTTTGTGAACAGCGCGGCTGGAACACTTGCGGTCCTTACGGGCTCCATGTTGCTCATTCGCATTGCCCGCGAGGGCTCTCGCCCGTTCAGCCTTGGCACCGTATCGTTTATTGGCATGAACACCATGGGCATCTTTCTGCTGCACAAGCCCATGCTGCAAGAGCTCCTTATGCCGTTCTTCACCAATCTAATTCCCGCTCCGCAACTCGTCGTGGCAATAGTGAGCAGCCTTGTCGCGCTTGTTCTGAGCATGGTGCTTTGCGTTGCGATCGATCGCTTTATCCCCGAGCTGCTCGGGAAGTTTCCCGCTTATCCCACCAACATCGTTGCGCGGAAGAAGGGGTAGGAAGACCAGCCCTAACATATGCCTCGGCGGAGCGACGCGGGGGGCTGTAACATAAGGTGCCTTACGAATCGGGCGGACGCGTGGGAAGTCCGCCCGATTCGTAAGGCACCTTATGTTACAGCCCCTGATATGAGTACCCACTTGTCAAGTTCAGGGCTCCGCCCGGGCC
>CADCPM010000008.1 GCA_902803315.1 uncultured Coriobacteriaceae bacterium | reverse complement strand
GGCAAAAGGCCCGCGTACGGCGGGCCTTTTGTGGAACTGGATTATGAGTGCGCTTAACTTAATGGCGGTGGGACAGGCCCCAAGTTGGGATTTGAATAATCCTGACTTGGGGCCTGTCCCCAGTTTTGTTCATCGCGCTATTTCCTAAGCTTCTTTATCTTTTCGGAAATGGCCCTCAGCTCGTCCTTGTCAAGCTCATCCAGGTGCTCGAGCTTGTGCAAAACCGTCTCTGCCGAGGCATCCAGCTCGGCTGCGCGTCTCTCGTTGAAATAGTCCACGACGACTGCTGTGGTTATGGCCGTGGCCATGAGCGCATAGAGGGAGCAGCATATTGTGGCAACTCGCCCAATAGTGGTAACTGCCGTAAAGTCTCCGAGACCCACCGTGAGCGACACCGCCCAAAGGAACCACAGCGCGTCGCCGTACGTGTCGACACCAGGCTCGGCTATGAGCACTACAAGCGCGCAGATGGCATAGGTTGCCAAGAACCCAATCGCAACCTTGTTGACGCCCGAGCGCTTAAGCACAATTCTAAACAAATTGAAACGACGCATAGCACCTCCCGCTGTCCGTATGCAGTATGACACATTTGTGACAAAACCCTGATGGTTTGGAGGGGGAAGTGCCCAACTGCCTCACGGTAATCTGTTCCCAGCGTTAAAGGACGAGTCATTACCAAAGAAAAGGAGCAGTCATGAAGCGCTTTACCACTTCGATCACCTCATTTGTCGCTGGCTGCGCAATCGTTGCCTCTCTTGCGGGCTGCGCAACAGCAACCACATCAGTAACGGCAGGCAGCACAGATGCTCCAAACGCCCTGCAGGGCGCATCCATTTCCACAAAGACCGCCAATGCCCCCGCTCGCACAGGTCAGCGTTCGAACGCGAGCTCCGCAACTGTGCTTGTATACATGAACGGGTCCGACCTCGAGTCCTATGGCGGCGAGGCCTCCTCCGACATCGCCGAAATGCTCAAGGCGAACGTGGGCGAAAACGTAAACGTCCTCATAGAGACGTTGGGCACCAAGCAGTGGCAGCAATTCGGAATCGCCTCCGATCACACGCAGCGTTATCGCCTGAATGGAAACAAGCTTGAGCTCGTGGACGACAGTCTAGGACAGCTTGACACGACCTCTGCCAGCACCCTTTCCGACTTCATTCGCTGGGGCACGCAAAACTACCCAGCCGATCGCTACATGCTTCTGTTTTGGGACCATGGAGCAGGCCCCGTGTACGGATTCGGCTACGACGAATTCCAAAGCGACTATGCCTCCCTGTCCCTCGCCGAAATCCAGAGTGCGCTCAACGACAACTCAAACGTCCACTTCGACCTCATTGGAATGGACTGCTGCCTGATGTCTAGCATGGAGACGTGCAAAGTGCTCGCACCGTACTGCGACTACACGGTCCTTTCGGAAGACTTTGAGCCTGGCGTGGGCTGGAGCTACCAGAGGTGGCTCTCCATGCTGGAAAAGGATCCTGGCATCGCCACCACCGAGCTGGGAAGCGCTATCGTGGACGACATGATCTCGGCTGTGAAGGCAGACCCCGAAAACGGAGACGCCACACTTGCGCTCATTGACGAATCGCAGGCAGACAACCTCTATAACGCTTGGATAAGCTTCGCGTACGCCAACAAGGACGCACTCCTAAACACTAACTATAGCCAGCAGACGGAAATGCATGGGCGAGTTGGCTTCCCAGGTGGCTCTGGATCCGGTGGGTCCGGCATGGGACCGGGCGCCTCTGGGTCCGGCATGGGGCCGGGCGCCTCTGAATTCGACAACAACATGCAAGGCGAGATGGGTGGATACGGTTCCTGGGACTACGACATGAGCTACGTCACCATGTCTGACTACTACGTCACCGACATCATGGCAGTAGCCTCCTCCATCGACTCCGACCAAAGCAAGGCGCTGGAAAACGCCGTCAGCAACGCCATCGTCCACTACGGCTGCACCGACGGAGAGCAGGGCATGACCGGCATCGGCGTCACCCTCCCCTATGGCGACGCGGAGTTCTACGACGAGCTCATTGACGCATTCACGGCATGCGGCATCGACAAGGACTACATCAACTGGCTCGAGGCGTTCGTGAGCGCCGAGAACACCAACGGCTCCTTCGACTACGAAAACTTCGATGAGGATTGGTCAGGCTGGGAGAACTTCTTCATGGATGACGGAGGATACGACACCGGCAAGGACTACGGTTGGTTCGACCAGTTCGCCGCGTAAGCGCCAGGCTCGACCCACGCCCGCCCCAACTAAGGGACAGTCCCCAAGTTACGATTCTGGAATCGCAGCTTGGGGACTGTCCCTTAGTTGGGATTCAGTCGCCAGAAAGCGTCTGCTCGTCGGCACCAATGAGGAGATACGACTTCGCATCCAACAGCTCGCCTTCGCGCCAGCGGAACTTCACAAAAGCCGGAAAGCAGTAGATCTTGATCGATTCATCTTTGTAACTCACGCGCTTTGCGAAAATTGTCTGAGCCAATGCATGCCAGCGATCGTCGGCCAAGCCCCACTCCTGCACCTGCGCCATAAGGCGAGCGAGTTCCAACATGTTCGACCCGTCGGTCCAAGTGCTGGCGACAAAGCGCATGCTCACGCCAAGGATAGGCAGTGCGCGACCTTGCTCGTCCACGTTGAACTGGAACTCGAGATCGAAGCTCGTACGGGCAAACGCCTGTATATACTCCAGGAGCTCGTCGTTCACGCACGAGAGACCCGTGCGCTCCAAGTCCTTCCGCAACGCCTCCGCATCCTCCGCGTAGACCCTCTTCCGCTCTTCGGAAACCACCAAGCACTCGATGCGCAGCCATGGGCTGCCCTCGCGCCCAACACGAGCGGGAAACACGCCAACATAGCAGGCATACCAAGACGACGGCAAGCGCCCGACGAAGGTGCTATACGCATCGCACAGGTCCGCGCGGTCCACCGCCTCCAAGAACGCATGGGGCACGGAGGTACCCGGACCGTTAAGTAGAAGCTGCACCGCAGGATGGTCCAAGTCGCCCGTTGACGAGTCGTAGCTCAAGAAGAGTTGCCTAACGGTATGCTCCGGCTGGGCCGCAAACCATTCGAGCGCCTTAGCATACACGCCGCCCTGCCCCGGATAGCTCACCTGCTTGCCAGCCACGTCGTAGTACTCCGCGGGCACATGGACATCGAACCAGGGCTCTCCCAAAAGCGGCAGCTCGAACCACATCTCGGGAAAGACCTCTCCCGTTATGCTGCGCGCAAAGGCCTCGTGACCAGCGGCGGCACTGTTGCCAAACAGGATCTTCTCGCGTCCGTCCCTGGCCGTCAGTGCGTAGATCATGTCGTAGACCATCACGCGGTCCATAGCGTCTTCTTCCGTCATTGCAAACCCGAGTCGGAAAGCTTCTTATATCGCATAGGGGTTCCCCGGAGTCTGTGCCCCTTGGAACAGCCGCTCCATGCCTATGCCGCGCATGTGCGTAATAAGATCGGCAAGCTCTTCCTCAGAAGAAGAGAAGCCCGAGAGAATCC
The DNA here is from genome assembly GCA_902803315.1 of uncultured Coriobacteriaceae bacterium. Lineage (GTDB taxonomy): Bacteria > Actinomycetota > Coriobacteriia > Coriobacteriales > Atopobiaceae > RUG440. The sequence goes on along the minus strand of CADCPM010000008.1, from coordinate 29,730 downwards.
AGGCGATGGTCATCTGAACGGACGCAGTGACGTGGTAGTAGGTCGCAAGACGAAGCTCCTCGGGAAGCGGCTCGTCCCCCCACAACCTTTGATGCCACTCGAGGTCAAAGGTGCGGGCACGCTCCAGCATATGGTCGCAAAGGTTGTTCTGACCTCCCAGCTTGCATGCCTGGCGCAGGAACTCGCCATGGACATGCATCTTTCGCAGGGAAGCCGCCAACTCGTCGCGATACGCGAATCCCTTGGGCGCATCGTTGAAGGACGGCACCATACGCTGCTCATACACTTGGCAAATGAGGTCGTTCTTGTCGAGGAAGTGATTATAGAAAGTCTGCCTTGAGGCGCCAGACTCCTCCAACAGCCGCTTGACCGTGATCTTCTCCAACGCAATGCCATCTTGCTCCACGAGTTTGAGCAAGGCATCTATTACCAACGATTCCACGTCTATAGCCATAGCGAGCACCCCCACGTAGAGTATACGTCATGAGTGCTCGCTTGGCCGCTTGGACATCACGTCTTGGGGTTTGAGGCGCCGGTTTCGGTTGTTGCCCGTACCCCGCGCCCGCGATGCGGCCCGCATGCGGCTCCGCGCTCGCTTCGCTCGCTCACTTCGTGAGTCGCCGTATGCGGGCCGCATCGCGGGCGCGGGGTACGGGCAACAAGATTCGGATCGCAGGACAAGGCTTAAGACAAGTGCCCGAAACTAGAGCGACAGGCCCTCCCCCAGCGCGAGCGCATGTACTCGCTCCGGATTCTTGACGGCGTCCGCAAGCCTCTGTGGGTCACCGTTGAAGGGCGAATACTCCGGCGCGTCCACGCAGCCCCAGTGAATCGTGAGCAGCTGTGCCTCGGGATAGTGGTTCGCAAGCTCAACGGCACCAGCAAAGCCAATGTGCCATCCGTTGTCCGAGAAGTCGAAGCAGATCATATCTGCCGCGGGCATTTCCAAAAACTCGGGAAGGGGACGCGAGTCGCTGGGAAGCCAGAATGGCATACGGGCTTAGTCCATATGTTGACAAACTCAAGCACTTGTCCACGTGTAAACTAAAACGAGAGGGCCAACTATGGGACCGCACGATATGGAGCCGTGATGATCTTTGTAATCCGACACGGGCAAACCGAGCTCAACAGCGCGCACGCCCTGCAGGGAAGAAGCGACCAGCCCCTCAACGCCACGGGGATCCAGCAGGCCGAGGAGGTAGGCAGAGCATTGCGCAGCGCAAACGTCCGCTTCGAGCGCGTGTACTCGAGTCCCGCGCGCCGTGCGGTGCAGACGGCGCGCATCGTCTCGCCGGATAACACCATACACACCGACGACCGGCTCCTGGAGATGGACTACGGCCCCTACGAAGGCGCAGACCTCACGTGTCCCCCGCCCGAAATCGTGACCTTTTTCAGCGACTTTATCAACAACCCCGCTCCAGCAGGCATGGAGCAGCTCGATGAGGTCGTAGCACGCACAGGTGCCTTCATGGATGAGATCCTTGCGCTTCCGCACCATACGCTCGTCTCCACCCACGCCATAGCCATGAAGGGAATCTTGGAGTACCTTACGCCAGGCTCACAAGGCAGTTACTGGTCCAAATACATAGGCAACTGTGCCATATACGCTTTCGACCCCACTGGCAGCCAAGGCACCATTCCCACCGAATGGCATCCCACCCTTGGCAACGTTTAAAAGACAAATTGCGGACGATGCCGACAATTGCGCTGTTCCGCTCGTGTTATAGGTAGTGGCAAAGCAAGCGCATGTGTGCGCAGCATCCGAAAGGGGACCATCATGAAACGCGCGGCTCATCGCCCATTCGCCCTCGCTGCTACAGCAATCCTGGCGCTGAGCCTCTGCACTTCATGCTCGAGTCAGAGCCCCTCAGGCAGCTCTGGTGCTTCGAGCTCCTCAAATGCCTCGAGCACTGCGAGTTCCTCTAGTACATCATCGAGCCTTGGCACAACTTCGTCCTCCAACGTCAGCTCGTCCTCGAACAAATCGCTTTTGGAGGAGAGCTCGATTCTGCTGTTCCAAAACGACGAAGGTGCGGCAAAGCTCGTCTCCGACATGGCAGCAGGTAGGGTGCCCACCGAATGCAACGTTCTCTACGACCAAATGGGGTCGCGCCCCGACGTCACCGTTACCGACCCCGTCACGATTGCCCAGATATACGACATGGTGAAGGCCATCCAAGTCGTCGGCCCATCGGGCATGTCCATCACCGACAACTACCACCACGTGTCCTTCAAGCTGCAGGACGGAACGCAGGTAGGCTTTGGCTTTGAGGGCGAGGGAAACCTCGTGGCGGGCAAGACGAACTACCTCGTCGTCGGCGACACCCAGCTCTGGTCCTTCGTCCGTCGCCTGCAGGAGCGCACCGCAACGAACACGCCGCTCTACGCCATATCCACCACAGGAGACGATGACCTTATTTCCCCATTGCCGAAGAGCGCCGCTGAGGGGGACATCGTATCGTTTGCTACCGCTGGGGTGGCAGGGGGCTCGCTTCAAATCCTCATGGACGGCAAGCCGCTTGAGCATGCGCCCGAATACGCGAATGTGTATTTCTTCGCTATGCCTAGCCGCGATGTGAGCCTATCTGTGCAACTTATAGACGACGGCGCCGGCTCGTGACCTCGTTGCCAGGCACCTCGAGTGGCCGAGGAACGGGACGGGAGAGGCTCCTCGTGCTCGAACAGCGCTTCGCTTCCTTGGGCAGGCGCGGGGCGGGACGGGATGAGCTCCGCGTGCTCAAACAACGCTTCGCCAGCCAAGGGAGGGTCGGCAGTCACCGTGCTCGCACAGCGCTGTGCTTCCTTGGGCAGGCGCGGGGCGGGACGGGATGAGCTCCGCGTGCTCAAACAACGCTGCGCGAACTGCGCGCGCGGAGGTCATCCCGTCCCGCCCCGCGCCTTTCCAAATCGCTGCGCGACCTACTGACCCCTTGCAAAGACAGCGTGGTTTGCCGTCAGCTCTATCTCGTCGTCCAGCGGCTCGAGCTCGTCTATGCCATATCTGCGCTCCATTGCCCGCAGCAGCAGATAGTCCGCAACGCCTGGATTCTTGGGCAACAGTGGACCATGCACATAGGTCCCGACCACGTTCTTGTACAGGCAGCCCTCTTGCCCGCTTTGGCCGTCGTTGCCATAGCCAAAAAGAACGCTGCCCATGGGTTCGACACCCGCGCCAAGATGCGTGCGACCGCCGTGGTTCTCAAACCCCACGATCGGCTCGGACGCGATTCGACTCTGAACGCCTATGTTGCCAATGAGGCGCGGAGAGCCTCTGTCGGTGTAGAAATCCACCAGAGAAAGACCGCGGACTTCCTCATCGCCCATTGAATAGCTGTGCCCAAGCAGCTGATACCCGCCGCAAACCGCCAGAAGCACGCCACCGTCCTCAACAAATGCGGAAAGCTCGTCGCGTTGTTCCAAGAGCTTCTCGCATACGATCTTTTGGTCGCGATCGGATCCGCCGCCAATGAATGCGATGTCGGCTTTGGAAAGGTCGGCCTTCTCGCCCACGAACACTTCGCGCACGTCACACGCAAGGTGCCGCCATTCCAATCGCTTGCGGAGCACCAGTATGTTCCCCGAGTCACCATAGAGGTTGAGCAGCTCCGGATAGAGGTGCGCAATGCGTAAGCCGCGATGGTTCTTTTGATGGTTACCATTCCCAACGCTATTCATTGGATTCCGCCAATCGACCGAGCTCTTCCTCCGCAGGCGCAAGCGCCGAGTAGTTGGTGAGCACATAGAGCACATATTCGTCGGGCAATTGCGCCACCTGGCTCAACGCATCGCCTACATCACTGGCAAACGTGGCGTCAATCTCGGCATACTTGAGCCGCACCAAGAGATCGTTCGCTCGGATTCCCCCGCACATCACGCGAGCCACATCCGTACGCCCACCAAGCAGCTCGAAGTCCACGTCCCAAATCCACGATACGTCGCAGCCGTCGTTGGGGTTGTCGTTCACCACCACGAACACGACCTTTTGCCGCTGATCGCCATGTAGCAAGGCAATGTTCTGGTTCATGCCCGTGGGATTCTTTGCCAGGTTAAGCAGTACGTTGCGGTTTTGTACCACAAAGCGCTCCTGCCTTCCGTTGTGGGGCTGCGCCACCTCCACCGCCTGCCGCAGGTCTTCCGCGGCAATGCCCACCAGCTGTGAGATCGCAGCTACCGCCGTAAGGTTATATGCCATATAGGCGCCAGAGAGCGAAGATTCGAGCGTCACTCGCCACGGATGCTCAGGTACATCACGCGCTACCGTAAGCCGCACACCCGAGGACTCCACGCTCACATCGGTTGCGAAGAAGTCCAGACGCGGACGGGCAAAGCCACAGGACGGGCAATGATAGTCACCCAACTGCGCATAGGTCCTGCTCGCATACACGAGCTCCTCTCCACATGCCTGACAAAACCGTGCCTCTGGAACGCGGTCACGTATTGTGTCCAAACCATCTTGCACGCCAAACGAGAGCACCCGTGTGCCTCTTTCCCTGGCACGCAGAGCAACGGACCAGCTCAGCGGGTCGTCCGCACAAACGACAAGGACCGTCTTTGGCGAGGCGGTAAGAGACTCCACAAGAACGTCCTGCACGTGGTCTATCTCTCCGCTGCGATCGAGCTGATCGCGGAACAGGTTGAGGAGCACGAGATAGGTGGGCTCAAGCTGCGGCAGCACGCGAGCACACGAAAGCTCGTCGACCTCCAGAACGGCCCAATCCGACTTGCCCCGAGCAAGCAGGGCCGACGTCACTCCTGCCAGCATGTTCGCGCCCGCGCGATTGCACAGGACCCGCTTCCCAGATGATTCCAAAGCCGAGGCAACAAGATTGGTCGTGGTCGTCTTGCCGTTGGTGCCACACACCACCACGCTTCCCTGTTGGGCTTTGCGCCGCAGATGGGCAACCGCCTGAGGGTCTATGGCCAAGCATACGCGACCGGGAAGCTGCGAAGCGTCGCGTCGCATGACGCCATGCAACACGGCGTGCACTGCCTTACCTGCGGTAGCCGCCAATACACCCTTCACACCCATCGCTCGCCTCCCGTAAGTTGGCTTTGCCATAATGTCACGGTTATACCCTCTGAGCCTTGCGAGACCATAACACGCACGTTGCCTGAGCGTTTCGGGCAACCAAAACGTCCCAGGCTGCGCGCCTTGCGGTTTCGTCCTTACTCGAACTTTTGAGCAGCGTCCTGGAGTTGCTCAACGATGTTTATATGCTGCGGACAAGCCGCCTCGCACTGACCGCACTGTATGCAATCGGAAGCCTTCACGCCGTCCCGCGTGGCAAAGCCATAGTTCCTTTTGCCCTTCTCGATGCTATAGAGTGACGCGCGATTGAGACTCTCCATAATGGACGAAATGGGCATGCTCACCGGGCAGTCCTCCATGCAGTAGTGGCAAGCCGTGCACGGCACAGCAATAAGCTCAGCCAGCTTGGATCGCTCGCTTGCCAAGGCTTCGAGCTCGGATTGCGAGAGCGGCGAGAGGTCCTTGAGCGTCTGGAGGTTCTGGCGCATCTGCTCCAGGCTCGACATACCGCTCAGGCAGGCAATGAGCCCTTCGGTGTTCATGGCAAAACGCAACGCCCACTCAACCGGCGTACGATCTGGATTGGCAGCTCGCAGGACTTGCGCCACGGGCTCGGGCGGGTTAGCCAGCGTGCCACCCTTTACTGGCTCCATTATGACCACGGGTTTGTCGTAGGCTCGGGCGACCTCGTGAACTTTGCGAGACTGCACCGACCCGTCCTCCCAATCTGCGTAGTTAGTTTGCAGCTGTATGAACTCCGCGTCGTCTATGGTCTCGTCCTCCAACCGCGGCAGCCTCATGAGGCCGAATCCCAGCTTGCAGGTTCCCTCTCCCAGGTAGCCCATGGCCCTCCCCCCTTGCGCTCGCCTCCCTTGATGGTATTAGTATGCCATCATAAGACAAAAACAGTAGGCTTTTAATTGTTTACTATTTATATATCCAAGCTCGCACGGAAGATCAGCAGTTGCCAGTATACACATGAGTGAGGTGACCTCGCGCTACGTCGGCGAGTTCGTAGACGAGACTTACGGGCGTCGGTCCCACGTCACGTTTGCGCCATGCAGGGTGGAACCGCGTCACGTGCAACACGATGGCTGGGTCAACGCATGCCAGCCATGCTGCCAGCTGGTTTATCTCGGCTTCCGAATCGTTGACGCCGGGAACTATAAGTGTCGTCACTTCCAGATGGCAGGTAGGTGTCGCCGCAAGCAGCTCAATCGTACGCTGCACGCAGCGCAAATCGCCGCCAAGCGTACGGTAGGTCCTCTCGCTAAAGGCCTTGAGGTCGATGTTCGCCGCGTCAATAAGCGGGGCAACCTCCTCAACGACGCGCTCGCTCACGCACCCAGCGCTCACCAGCACGTTGGAAAGACCGGCGTCGTGGACGAGCCCACCCGCATCGCGCACATATTCCCAGCATACCAACGGCTCGTTGTAGGTGTAGGCAACCCCCGCCATACGGCTGTCGCGTGCGTGGGCTTCCTCGGCAAGGCTGGCCAGCATGCTCGGGCTCACCGCGCGCCACGCGACGTCACGCTCCCCCACCTGCGAGATGCTCGCGTTCTGGCACCATGAGCAGCGCAGGTTGCAACCATAGCCTCCCAGCGAGAGGACCGTGCTGCCTGAGCGCCATCGCGCTAGCGGCTTCTTCTCCACGGGATCGATGGCAAGCGAGGTGATTCGACCATAGCCAGTGGGTCTTATCGCGCCATCCACATTCGCGCGCGCACGGCACGCCCCCTGCGCACCTGGCGCCAACGCACACCCGCGCGGACACACGCCACAGCGCGTCGCTTCCGAACCCAAGGCTGCCTCCCCTCAACAGCGGGCAAAAGGCAACGGTCCCCTTTCGCCCACTTTCCAAATCCGTTTCTCCCCGTTCCGCCTTTGCTCATGAACGCATCCTGCGTGCTCCGCATAACGACGCGCTTCGAGTCCATATTAGCATGCGTGTGTATGACCATCGTGGTCTTCGTGGGCTGTGGTCAACTAGCTGCTGCATGATGGCGGGATGCAGAACCTCGCGCATCACGATGGACTTCCGTACGACCAAGCGCCCTACGAAATCGTGGGCTTTTGCACGGGATGCCTGACACAGCTCGCACCAGAGAATCTGGTGGCTAGCGAATCGTTCCGAGAATAATAGACGGCGTGCGAGGTCCTCCCGCAACGCGAAGGCACTCAAGGGCACATGCATAACGCGCGGCTGCCTTCGGAACAATCCGCCAGTGCCACAAGACGCGAGGGATGGGCCCGATCGGCGTCGTCGGGGACGACCTCCGCGGGGCCGGAGCTGCGCGACGGGGCCGCACCCTTTGCCGGACCTACAAGGCTGATTTCGTTGCGGTCCCCAGGAGGGCGCAGAACGCCCACTTTGCCGTGCCGACGGCCTGGAAGACCTTATGGGCGGCAAACGGGCCTCAGAACGGCTCTGAGGGGTTTGCCCAGCTAGGCGGGCCGTTTTCGCGGGGCCTTCCGCGGGGGCGGGCCGCCGGGAGGGGTGCGGTGTTCCGCCGGTGGCAAAACAGCACCCGCAAAGCCCCAGCTAGGCGGCCATGAAAACGAGGCGGCTTTTCGCACGCGGCGGATACGGCGCCGGAAGACGGCACCCCTGACCTCGGGCTTCGTGGGGGCCGGAACGCCCATATGGGCGAAACGCCACCCAAAAAAACGTCCCCTTACGCGTATGCTCTCAGCTAAAACACCAGGAAATACATTAAATAGAAATAAATGTTTATGTATTAAGGGGGCGGATTTTGGGGACCATATGCGCGTACACGCCGCGGCGAGCGCCCCAGCAGAGCGCTCCCCGAACGAGCCATGCCGACTCTGGGCCTCTCTGCAAATGCCTGAGGCGCAAGCCCCCGCATCTGGGTGGACTGGATTACAAACCCCACTTTGGCTCCAAGGAGGAGACTCTCGAGTTCGGGTGCACGCACCTCGTAAATCGCCGATCGTGCAGCCACTCCGCGTATGAAGACTCCCTTCTTCGAACTCTGAACCGAGCTAATCCACCAACCTGAGGTAAAAGCAAAAGACGGTCCCCTTTTGCCCGCCTTTGCCAATCACAGGTGCCGCACGACCTCAAAGCGCTCCAGCTCGTAGTCGTCAAAGTCCAAGTCGATGTGGCCCTTTTGGGCCGCGATGCGCAGCTGCTCCTCAACCGAATCCACGCCATCGAGGTCGGGCAACAACAGGCCCCGCCTCCCATCGCGCGTGCTTACGATAACGCCGTATCGCGCGGGATCGAGCTGCTCTGCCGACTCGATCTTCTGGGGTTCGGTAAGCACATCCACGTCGTATACCAAATCGTCGAGCTCTTCGGCACGCACCGGCCTAAAGCGCGGATCACGCGTACCCGCCGAAATCGCGTTGGCGCAGATCTCGGCAGCCAGCGACGCTCGCGTTGGGGCAATGGTCCCAATGCAGCCGCGCAACCGGCCATCCACCTTGAGCGAGACGAAGCACCCTGCCCGAACATCCGTGAGCTCGGTAGGAAGGTCAGGGGGCAAACCCATTGTCCTGTGTTCGCGCACGTACGTCTCCAGCGAGGCGCGCGCAAGACGGACGTACGGGTCCTCAGCCTCCTTGCGCGCCGACAAATCGTCGCTGCGCAAGCGGAGGTAGACGCTCAGACGATCGCAGGTCTTGTCTGCCCCCTCCTCGCCCGTCGGCTCAAACGCTGCCACGCCATATCCCACACCAAACGGCCCCTCGTACGAAAGCAACTCGGAGCGAACGGCCGTGCAATGGAGCGCACCCACCATAAGCTGGAAGCTTCTGAGTCCGCACTCGGCTGCGCGTTCCGAAAGAGAGGGGTCCATGGCTAGGATGTCAACCAGGTCGCCACGCGAAAAGTCGCCTGCAATGCGCTCGTCGAACTGCGGACCTTCCGGCACATAGCCATACGGCCCCTCTTCCAAAAGCTTGTGCGACAGATCGCCCGAAGCGAGCCACACCACGCGACGCCCCAGCTTCTGGGCCGCATCGCGAATCGCAAGGCCCAGCTTGTAGTGCTCAGCCGTCGAGAAGCCCGAAAGCCCCAGACGCACGACCTCAAAGTCTGGGTAGTACTGCTGGATAAAGTGAAGCGCAATCATGGTACCGTGGTCCAGGCGCGCATCACGCTCGTAGTCGGTGCCCGCCTCAATGCCACGCTCGTTGCAAAGCGCGCACACGGCATTTACAAGCTCGACGTCATAGGTCGCACGGTACGCCGCCTGCGGAGCGCCGTACTGCGCAAAGCTGCCTCGAGCCCCGCGACCCGGAGATATATGGAAGTAGTCTCCGTAAGAAGTGGCGTGCGGCGACGAGACGATCACCGTTTGGGGCGCCAGCGCAGCGATTCGTCGCCCCACCTCCTCGCAGGCGTCAATCGTTGCCTGAATGCCCTTCTCTTTGCCTCTGCCCACCGCCGGAATGATGAGCGGCGGGTGCGGCATAACGAATGCTCCCACTATGGCCATGCTCTTCTCCCCTCTCCCACCACACATTGTAAGCCCTGCGCACATCCACATCCCCTGTGTCGTTCGGGAACAGTCCCCGAATGACACAACGAGAGCATGCTTACATGTCATACACTAACACTGTCATAGTTACCTAGTCGCAGGAGACACCATGGAAAAGGGAATTAAGATCTGCACCATCGGCGGAGGCTCAAGCTATACGCCCGAGCTCATGAATGGCTTCATCAAGCGCTACGACCGCCTGCCAGTGCGCGAGATATGGCTGGTGGACGTGGAGCGCGGCCAGAGGAAGCTCGAAATCGTGGGCGCCCTTGCGCAGCGAATGTGGGACGCATCCGGCCACGATGTGAAGGTGCACCTCACGCTCGATCGTCGCGAGGCACTGCGCGACGCCGACTTCGTAACGACGCAATTCCGCGTGGGCCAGCTCGAGGCGCGCATAAAGGACGAGCGCATTCCCTTCTCATATGGCATGCTGGGACAAGAGACCAACGGCGCCGGCGGCATGTTCAAGGCGCTGCGTACCATCCCCGTGATCCTGGACATAGTAAAGGACATGGTCGAGCTCTGCCCCAACGCATGGCTCGTCAACTTTACCAATCCCTCGGGCATGGTAACCGAGTCCGTGATTCGCTACGGTGGCTGGGATCGCTGCATAGGGCTCTGCAACGTGCCCATTGGCGCCATGCTGGAAGAGCCGAAGCTCATTGACAAGACCGCAGACGATCTTGTGTTCCGCTTTGCCGGCATCGACCACTTCCACTGGCACCGCGTCTTCGACGCCAACACCGGGTCCGAGGTCACAGGACAGATCATCGATGCCATGCTCGATCCCAGCAAATCCGATGGCACGCCGGCAAACATCCACGACATCCCGTTCGCGCGTGAGCAACTCGAGCATCTGGGCATGATACCCTGCGCGTACCATCGCTACTACTATCTGCAGTCCGACATGCTGAACGACGGGCTCAAGGAGTATGCCGACCCCCAAAAGGGATCGCGAGCGCAGCAAGTCAAGGCCGTAGAGGACCAGCTCTTCGAGCTCTACCTCGATCCCGAGCTCACAACCATGCCCGAGCTCTTGTCGCAGCGCGGAGGCGCTTACTACTCCGACGTTGCCACCGAGACGATTGCCGCGATTCACAACAACGCCAACGAGCACATCGTGTGCTCTACGCCCAACAACGGCGCGATCCCCGACCTGCCGAGCGGTGCCGTCGTGCAAGTGAGCAGCTTCGTGGGAGGCACGGGGGCCCAACCCATCGCGTTTGGCCCGATGCCTACCTCGGCCCGCGGCTACCTGCAGCTCATGTGGAACATGCAGCGCCTGGTGGAGGAGGCGGCCGTTACCGGCAGCTATGGCGCACTGCTGGAGGCCGTGGCGCTCAACCCGCAAACGCCCGGGGGCGCCGAGGCGAAACAGGTGCTCGACGAGCTCCTGCTTGCCCACAAGCAGTATCTGCCGCAGTTTGCCAACAAGATCGCGGAGCTCGAGGCGGCGGGGACGACCATAAAGGACCCCGTGGTGCGCGAGCTCTGCGACAAGGGCTTCTAAGATCGCTGACGTCGCACGACCGAAGGGCCGGGTCCACTTTTCGGCCCGCAAGCTTCCCCACCGTGCGCACTCCTGCGCGCCGCCGAGCCACCGCCCAGGGGCCGTGTACACTTTTCGGCCCGCAGGCTTCCCCACCGTGCGCACAAATCGGCCATTTGTGCGCACGGTGGGGACGTTCGTGGAGTGGAAAGTGTACACGGCCCTCCCCGACCCCCGGAAAGTGCGCACGGCAGCGGCGCCCGCGGGCCGTTACTCTGTTCAGACCCCCACGCCCGCGTTCGGCCCGCAAGCGGCGACTCACGAAGCGAGCGAGAGAAGCGAGCGCGGAGTCGCATGCGAGACGGCGCAGGCGTGGGGGGATCTGAACAGACCACGGGCAAAAAGCGCACCCGTCCCCTCCCGCACACCTACCATCCGCCAGCATAAAAGTTATACAATGGTCACGACAGCTGGAAAGGGGTAGCCAAGCATGGTCTACGACAATATTCTGGACGCAGTCGGACACACGCCGCTCGTGCGGCTCAACCGAATTCCCGAGGCAGATTGTGCACGCATACTCGTAAAGTTCGAAGCAACTAACGTGGGCGGATCCATAAAGACTCGCACCGCCTTGCAGATGATTCGCGCCGCAAGGGAACGCGGAGAACTGCAGGACGATGCCATTATCGTCGAGCCAACCAGCGGTAACCAGGGCATCGGACTTGCCCTTGTTGCAGCGGTGCTGGGATATCGGGCAAAGATCATCATGCCGGATTCCGTTTCGGTAGAGCGACGCAAGCTCGTGGTGCACTATGGGGCAGACGTACTGTTGGAACACGACGACGGCGACATTGGGGCCTGTGTGAACCGCTGCATCGAGCGCGCCCTGCGCATGGCTCGCGAAGACCCACGCGTCTACGTACCGCAACAATTCGAGAATCTAGATAACCTCGCCGCGCATCGCGAACACACCGCAGCCGAGATCCTGGCCGATGCCGACACGCGCATCGATGGCTTTTGCTCGGGAATCGGCACCGGCGGCACCATCACCGGTGTGGGATCCGTGCTGCGTGCGGCCAACCCCGACATTCGGATTTGGGCAGTCGAGCCGCAAAACGCCGCCATCCTTTCGGGACGGCCGGTAGGCACGCATCTGCAAATGGGCATCGGCGACGGAATCGTACCCGAAATCCTGAGCAAGGATGTCTACGACAGCATCTGTATCGTTACCGACATCGAGGCCATGGAGATGGCCCGCCGCCTCGCACGCGAGGAGGGCCTCATGTGCGGCATCTCGAGCGGCACCAACGTGGTTGCCGCACTGCGTCTCGCCCGCGAGCTGGGACCGTCCAAGACGGTGGTAACGATCCTACCCGACACCGGCGAGCGCTACATCTCCACCAAGCTCTTCTGCGGCGAGGAAGGGCTCACGTTCTAGCACGGCAAGGCGTCAAGCAAAGGCATGCAAAAAAGAGAGGAGCGACGATGGGCGTATTCAGGGACGACTTTCTATGGGGAGGTGCCTGCGCCGCGAACCAGTTCGAGGGCGCATGGGACGTGGACGGAAAGGGCGACTCCGTTATTGACCACTGCATTGGCGGCGTGTTCAACAAACAGAAGCGCATCACCATAGAAATAGACCCCAACCAGCTCTATCCCAGTCACGAGGCCATCGACTTCTACCACCACTACGAGGAGGACATAGAGCTCTTCGCGCAGATGGGCTTCAACGTGCTGCGCACCTCCATCAACTGGACGCGCATCTATCCCACCGGCCTCGAGGACGAGCCGCTCGAGGCCGGTCTCGCCTTCTACGACAAGGTCTTCGACTGCATGATCGCACACGGGATGGAGCCGCTCATCACGCTCTCACACTACGAGCTCCCCTACGAGCTCGTGCGCCGCTATAACGGCTGGGCAGGCCGCGAGGTCATCGCGCTTTTTGAGAAGCTCTGCCACACCTTGTTCGAGCGCTACAAGGACAAGGTCCGCTACTGGCTCACCTTCAACGAGATCAACTGCGCCACAGCGGAATACGGCGCCATGTACGGCACGTCCAACCTGCAGGGATTCGAAGGTGGCCGAGACGAGCTCTTCGTTGGCCCTCAAATTCGCTTCCAGTCCCTGCACCACCAGTTCGTGGCAAGCGCACGCGTGGTTAAGTACGCGCACGAGCACTACCCGCAGTTCAAGATGGGTTGCATGACGGTGTACCTGCAAACCTACCCCGCCACCTGTGACCCCGCCGACCAGCTGGCCAACCAAAAGAACATGCGGCAACGCGTGTTCTACACCACCGACGTGCAGGTTCGAGGCGCCTACGGCAGCTACTGCAAGCGCCTGTGGGAGGAGCAGGGCGTCACGATTGAATGGGAGCCCACCGACGCCCAGGAGCTGCGGGAGGGCAAGGTGGACTTCCTCTCGTTCAGCTACTACATGACCAACCTCGTCGGCACCCACGGTGACCTCGAGCAAACCGAAGGGAACATCCTCGGCGGCGGGAAGAATCCCTATCTGGAGGCCAGCGCCTGGGGATGGCAGATCGACCCAGACGGCCTGCACTTCGCCCTCAACGAGATGTACGACCGCTATCAGATTCCCGTTATGGTGGTGGAGAACGGCCTTGGCGAGTTCGACAAGAAAGAGGATGACGGCAGCATCCACGACACCTATCGCATCGACTACCTGCGCAAGCACGTAGCCGCCATGAGGGAGGCCGTGCGCGATGGCGTTGACCTGCTTGGCTACACCTGGTGGGGCCCCATCGACCTCGTGAGCCACGGCACGGGCGAGATGCGCAAACGCTACGGGTTTATCTTTGTCGACAAATACGACGATGGCACGGGCGACCTCTCCCGTTCCAAGAAGGACAGCTTCGAGTATTACCGCCGCATAATCGCATCCAACGGCGAGGACCTCGGCTAAGCGCAGGCCTGCCCGTTCCCAGAGCGCGGGCGTGCACGCGAGGCGGCGCTGGAAAGCAAGCCGTGCGAGTTCCCGCGCGCAGCGCGGGCTGTCCGAGCACGGCGCTTTCCACGCCGCCGGGAGGGCACGCCCGCGCCCTGGGAACGGGCAGTTCCGCGCCCCGTCCAGCACAGGGCGCTGCGACTAGAACCCCAGCGCGTCGTTTACCAGGATCACGTGGATTCGCCCCTCGTGGCGCGAGTAGCGCGTCATGAGGAACTGGCAGCAAATCGTGTCGGCCGACTTGCAGTCGGCACAGGAGCCGGTCTTTGCGCAAGGCGTATTGAGGCCAAAGCGCTGCACGTTTATAGGTGCAGCCACGTTGCGCGCACGCTTCATGGCACCGTCCACGTCATCACAGACCTTGTTCATACCAACCACGAAGACGACCTTCTTCGGACCCTGAGCAATGGCCGATACGCGATTGGCGTTGCCGTCGATGTTGATGAGAACGCCATCCTCCGTCATCGCGTTTGCGCTCGACAAGAACACGTCCGCATCATAGGCCGCCAGCATAGCCGCTCGCTTGTCTTCGTAGTCGTCGCGATCGATGAAGTTGTAGTCGCCCTGCTTGAGCGCATCGGGCAACCCAATGGCATGCACGCTCTCGCCGCCACCCATAGTCACGCTGCTGCCCAAAGGAATGAGCTCGAGCGCCATCCGCAGCGCCTCCTCCTTGCTGGGCGCATAGTAACCCGTCATATTGCGCGAAGCCAAGCCCTTTATCACCTTGGCCGCCAAAAGCTCGTTGCGCTTGAATTCGAACTCGTTCATCGCCTCTCCCCTCCATTGTTTGAAATCTCTCTGCACAAAACCACGTAACGGCTCATCGCCGCGCCGCTAATGCTTGCAGGTGTCGTCTTCCCCCATAGGTGCGATGTCACCAGCGACAAACTTAACCAGCACGTCCGCCACGCCAGGCGTCTCGCGATCCACGTACACCTTTACTCCCGCCTGAGTAAAGCGCATGAAAGGCGGGTATCCCATTCCCGCAGTTATGATGGCATCGGCACCAAGTCCCATTACATGCTCGATCACACCGCCGCATCCCGCCATATCGTGGTCGGCGTTCTTTACCGCCGTCACCGACAAGGGCTTCATGTCCTCGTCCAGATCGACCACCGTGAGCCAAGGGGCATGGCCAAAGTGTCCGCTTCGCAAGCTGTCCAGGGTCTCGTCCGTTTCGCACGGTACCACTACACGCATAACACGTTCCTCTCGCTATGAATGTATATCGTAAGAAGGTATTCTAGCCTAACACGTCGCCCACATCCCGCGCGCCTGTGCCGGGCCCGCAGGCGGCGACTCACGAAGTGAGCGAGCGAAGCGAGCGCGGAGCCGCATGCTGGCCGGGCGCAGGCGCGCGGGATGTGGGCGGCCTGTGCCTCAAACCAAGTCCTCGCGCGTCGTCTCGCTGCACAGGACGCATCGATTGGCCGGCAGCCAAACGCTCCCCCACTCAAAGGGTGTGCCATCGTCGAGGCGAACGAGCTGATCCATATTGAGCACCGGCGCATGTTCGTCGCATTGCAGCCATACGCCACGAGCCGTACCCGCCACACAAGCGCTATAGGTAACCGCGGAGTGGCCAATGTCGTGACCGCTCGTGCGCTCCACGGCGGCAAATACGCTCTCGCGCTCAAAGTCCGCCTCTTCCAGACCAGGACACGCCACCAAGTTGAGATGGCTCTCTATGAACATAGCGGGCCTGTCTCGCACCGAACGAATGCGGGTAAGAAAGAGATGCCTCTCGCCACAACGTAGACCCAAACGCTGTGCGCATACCTCACCGGCAGGCTCCACGCGTTGCTCTATGACGTGGGTATGATAGGGAATGTCCTGCTCGTCCATGGATTCGGCGAACGACAGGAGCCGTGTGCTGCTTGGCCTTGCCATCAGTGGCTGGGTAACGAACGTACCCCGCCCCCTCTGCTTGGTTAACAAGCCTTCATCCACAAGCGTCTGGATGCCCCTGTGTACGGTTCCACGCGAAAGGCCCAGCATGTCCATGAGCTCATGCTCCGATGGTATGGGCTCTCCGACACCCCACTCCTTGGCATAGATCTTCTCTCGCACCAAATCCGAGACCTGGTCGTATAGGAGCGCCTCGGAATCCTTTCGCACGCTATTCGTTCCCATTGGCTGGCCTCCCAAGATATGTAGGATCCCCTCCACGGGCATGAACACGCAGGCCCTCACGCAATATCCCGTCGACCTCGGCAAACGTTTGCTCGAAGTAGTCAGGCGAGAGAAGCGAGTACGTGGGAGGAGGCGCGTCGTCCGTTGCCTGGTTCTGTTGCACGATACGCTCTTGTGCGCGCGCGGCAGCCCGCACGTCCTCGGACGCTATGGGATACTGCGCAAAGTGCGCGCATGCCCTTATGAGCTGCTCATCAACACGGGGAATGGACGATATCTTGAACGTCCTGCCAAACGCATCGAAATCGGCCTGCTTTCGGATGCGCGTCTGGTCGCCCGGCTTTACCCCAATTCGTGCTATGTACTCATTGGTTCGCAGATTGTAGTAGTGGTCGCACAGCAGATGCGTCCACGCCCCAAGCACGAGGTCATCCGTTTTGGCCCCAGTAGTGTAAAGCTCATAGAAGCGCGCCGCATCGGGTGTGGGAACATAGCGTGGGTCGGCGAAATGAGTCTCCTTGTACGCAATCTTATGCGAGATGGGCTGAACCACATAGCCCACGTAGATGTCGGGGACAAAGTTGCCAAACAAGAAGAGGTTCTTGTCGCGTATGCCCAACTGGTCCAACGACTCGTTCGCAAAGAGTCGCTCCACGTGGGCCGTGTGTATGTTCCAGCTCGGCATATGTCCCTCCCCCTACGAAACGAGAATCAGTTTAGCGCATGTGCACCCATCGACAAAAAAATCCCCGGCCACGCTACGACGCGTGACCGGGGAGCAAAATGCAGCCGAACGTCAATCGCCAGGCAGGACTACTTGCCAGCCTCGGTCTTAATGTTGTTGGCAATCCAGAACATAAGGCCCGAAAGAGCAAGGCCGACCAGGCTGCTGGCCTGGAAGCCACCATTTACGATGGACATGATGATGCCAATTACAGAGAAAGCCAAGCCAATGATAGAAAGAACCCACACAGGCATGATCTTCTGATTGTCGTTTGCAGCGCGAATGCCCAGAATGCCCTCGATCAGGGAAACGGCACCGCTGACAACGGCAATAAGCGTGACGATCGTAAGACCGCCAGTAGCCAAAGCCTGCGTGGAGGAATCAACGCCAGCTTCCGCCAACTGAGCGCTCGAGGCCGCGCCGACCATGCCGCCTGCGACGCCCGTCATTATTGCAAACAAGATGGCCAAAGCACCACCGATGATGTTGAGAATCGAAATTACCAACAACGCCTTCTGAGAACCGGAACGCTCCATAACATACCTCTCTTCCTTCGTCAGCCCGCCCTTCTGCGAGCCAAATCCACCCTCTCTGAGTAGATACCCTATTATATGTCCAATCGCTCTAAGTTCAAGTGTTAAAATACGCCTTTATGTATATATGTTATTACTTATGTCATCGTTAATGGTCGCTCGCGCGCCACGCCCCCGCCGCGTCCCTCATGCGGCTCCGCGCTCGCTGCGCTCGCTCACTCCGTGAGTCGCCGCTTGCGGGCTTTCGTGGGCGGTCGCCGCTCGCGCCACGCCCCCGCCGCGTCCCGCACGCGGCTCCGCGCTCGCTGCGCTCGCTCACTCCGTGAGTCGCGACGTGCGGGACGTGGCGGGGGCGTGGCGCGAGCCTCATGACAAGAGCTGCGAGACCGCCTTCTTAACGATTCGGGCGCTTCGATGCCCCACCTCGACCCTAAAGGTGGGAAAGTCTACATCCGCATCGCCATCTGCCTGGTCCGAAATGGCTCGAACCACCACGAAGGGAACGTGCGCCAAATAACAGGCCTGCGCAACGGCCGCGCCTTCCATCTCGGCGCAAAGCGCTCCAAAGCGCTGCGCAATCGTGTCCCTTGCCTTGACGTCACTCACGAACAAATCGCCTGTGGCAATGCGCCCCGCATACACATTGACCTCGGGCGCAACCTGCCGCGCAACCTGCACCACCATGTCCCTAAGGGACTCATCCGCCTTGAAGGCGAAGCAATCAATGTCCGGAATCTGGCCGTTTTCGTAACCAAGCCCCGTAACATCCATATCGTGCTGCACTAAGTCATCCGATACGACGATGTCGCCCATGCGCAAGCGAGCGTCCAGCGCTCCAGCGGCTCCGGTGTTCACGACAACATCAACCCCAAAGTGCTCTATGAGGGCAAATGCACACAGCGCGGCAAAGACCTTGCCCGTGCCACACCTCACCACGACGACCTCCATCTTGCCCAGAAGGCCTTCACAGAAGTCCATGCCCAACAACGTGCTCCGCCTTTCGGCTGTCAGCCCCTCCTTAAGAGGCGCGACCTCGGTATCTTCCGCACCAATGATGCCAACTCTCATCTTCCTCACCATCTTCCGTACCCACACGCATCAAAAATGCCACGATAACGGCTTGCTTGCGCAATTGCACCGATGCGGTGGTAGCTACGCTCTTGCATCGTGGTATTTTATATGGGTTTATGGACAATCGTGGCCATAAACGCAATCAATACAACAAAGACGAGGATACATATGTATTGTGCCAAATGCGGAAAGCAGCTTTCCGCCAACGACCGATGGTGCCCATCGTGCGGCACTCCAACGCAACACGGCGCGCCGGTAAGCGCCCCGGCAAATGTCCCGGCGCACGTTCCGACCAACACCCAGACAAACGTCCCTGCAAGCGCGCCAGACCCCAACGGGGCGATTGCGCTTACCTTTATTGAGGACGGCACCGAAATCGCTCAGACGACGGTGGAGCTGAGCCAGAACAGAACGATTCACTTCGGCAGCGCCACCGACAACGACGTGGTGGTTCAGCCACAATCTCGTACCGTTTCAGGCCATCACGGAACCATAACGGTCAACAACGGTTGGTGCTCAATCACCGACAACAACTCCCTCAACGGACTCTTCCTCAATGGTGTCAAGCAACAGGCGTTCAGGGTCATGCCAGGCGACGTCGTTTCGGTGGGCAAGCCAGAGCGCGGCTCGAGGCGATGCGTCATCGTCGTAAGCCACGCACAAACAAACTGGGAGATCTTCTCGCTACAAGGCAAGCCCACATACTACATCGGTCGCAACGACGATAACGACCTGGTGCTTCCCGAGGTCACCGTATCGGCACACCATGCCCTCCTTACGCGCAATAACTCCGGATGGTATATCCAAGACCTTGGAAGCACCAACGGCACCCAGCTCAACGGCATCTTCGTTAGAGGCATGCAGGAGCTCTACTCCGGCAGCATGCTCTCGTTTGGCAACCAGCAGACCGTATTCCTGGACGACTGCCTGCTCGTCACGACCGAGCGGCATGGCGTGGACGTCGTGGCAAGCGAGCTCGTACGCTACCGCAAGAACGGGAGCACCACCCGCATTACCACCGACCACGTGTGTCTCAACATAAAGCGTGGCGAGTTCGTGGCGATCGTAGGCGGTTCCGGCTGCGGCAAGTCCACCCTGCTCAACGAGCTCAGCGGCGAGGAGCCGGCAGACGAGGGCAGCGTGTTCGTTGGCGGCACCGACCTCTACGCCAACTACGAGATGCTCAAGACCTCCGTGGGGTATGTGCCGCAACAGGACATCGTATACGACAACCTCACGCTCTACGACATGCTCGTCTCGGCCGCCAAGCTTCGCATGCAGCCCGACATCTCGCGCGATGAGCGAGCTGCCAGAATCGAAGAGGTCATCCACATGCTCGAGCTCGATGGCGTGCGGAACAACATGATCGGTCGCCTGTCGGGAGGACAGAAGAAGCGTGCCTCTATAGCGGTGGAGCTCATGGCAGACCCCCGCCTGCTGTTCTTGGACGAGCCGACGTCTGGCCTCGACCCCGGCATCGAGCGCAAGCTCATGCAGACCCTGGCAAAGATGGCCCACGATGGTCGGACGATCATACTCGTAACCCACACCACCCTCAACCTGCATCTTTGCGATCAAGTCGTATTCCTCGGACAGGGCGGCAAGCTCTGCTTTGCGGGACGGCCTACGGACGCGCTTTCGTTCTTTGGCGTTACGGACTACGTTGACATATACAATAAGGTCGAACAGGACGGCGAGGGCTGGCAGCAACGGTTCAAGGCGCAAAACCCTGCGACCTTTGCGTCGTCCACGCAAACCCCGTCCGCCGACCAAATCGAAAAGCGCGCCGTCCCGTCTTTCTTCACCCAACTCAAGACCCTTACCGGGCGCTACACCAAGCTCCTCGCCAACGACAGGTCGCGCATGTTGTTGTTGCTGCTACAAGCTCCGCTGCTCGGCGCACTTATTAGCTTCGTTGCGGGAAGTGATTGCTTCAAGGTGTTCGAAGACACCAAGTCCTGCCTATTCGCCCTTTCCTGCGCAGCGTTTTGGGTGGGAATACTCAACGCCATCCAAGAGATCTGCAAAGAGCGGGCCATTGCGCATCGCGACTACAACGGAGGCGTACGCATAGGCGCCTATCTGCAATCCAAGGTGCTTGTGCTGGGGCTGGTGAGCCTCATCCAATCGTTTTTGCTCACGTTTACATTCTGCGCCATAACGGGATTGCCGAGCCATCAGCTCTTCAACTCCCCCTTGGAGTTCTTCCTCACGCTGTATCTCACCACGCTGAGCGCAATGAGCCTCGGCCTTCTGGTCTCCTCACTCTTCAAGAACCCAGACAGGGCCATAGCGATGGCACCCCTGCTCATCATGCCGCAGATTCTCTTTTCCGGGCTGGTGTTCGAGCTGAGCGGCCCATCCGAAAGCATCTCGTACGTCGTAACGTGTCGTTGGGCAATGGAGGCGCTCGGCACCACCGCAGACCTCAACTCGCTCGACCTCGCCCTCTACGGAGAGGAGGTCACGGTGCCGTCAAGCAACGAGACGCTTCACGACCAGGAGATCGAGGTTCCCAAGACCGAGGTGGACGTCGATACCAAAATGGGTCCTATGACGGTTGAGGTCCCCGCCGAGAAGCGAACCTTCGAAACCCTTGAGGTTACCGTTCCCGAGATGACAAAGACGCTCGACAACACGATGTTCGAGCACGAGCAGGAGGACATGTTCCAATACAGTTTGGCACACCTGCTCAGAAGCTGGGGAATCCTGCTTGGCAAGACCATACTCTGCATCGTCGCGTGCCACGTGCTGCTCTTCTTTGGCCTTCGCAAGGAGTGAGCGTCCTTGCCTGCGATCCCAAATTGGGGACAGGCCCCGAGTTAGGGTTTCAAAACCCTAACTCGGGGCCTGTCCCCAATTTGGGATCCAAGCCTTAGGTTACGAGCGCACCTCTCCACCCGTGCTCTTGAGCACCTTGGTGAGCAGACGGTTGTGCGCCTTGTCCACTTCCTTGGACGTGAGCGTATGGTCGTCCGCCCTATACGTCAGTGAGAAGGCCATGGACTTCTTGCCCTCACCCACGCGCACCGGGTCGCGATACACGTCAAACAGGCGAACGTCGCGCAGGAGCTTGCCTCCGGCAGAGGTAATGCGCTGCACGAGCTGCTCGTAGGTCATGCTCTCGTCCACCACAATGGCCAGGTCCATCTCCACGCCGGGAAGCGTGGGAACGTCCTGATAGGGCAGCCGGTCCTGCGCCAGGCGCAGCAAGGTGCCAACGTTGAGCTCGAAGCCAATAACGGGATCGTGGATTCCATAGAGCTCGAGCGTCCTCGGGTGGATGTTGCCCACCCAACCAAGCACGGACCCGCGCACCACGACCTCGGCGGCAAGGCCAGGCTGCAACCAAGCGGTCTTCTCGGCCTCAGGGATGCGGTAACGCACCTTTTGGATGCGCAGCTTGTCCAGCAGCTCCTCCACCACGCCCTTGCCATCGAAGAAGTCGAGCTGCGGTTGCTTGCGGTTCCACTTGTCGTCATCCCAGGCGCCGGAGAGCACGCCAGCGACAAAGGTCTCCTCGTCGGGCAAGCTCTTGTTCGCGCGGCCAAACAGCAAACGGCCAATCTCGTAGAGGTGTACGTTGTTCACGCCGTGGTCCTTGTTGTACGCAACGGCGCGAAGCAGGCCAGGCAGCAGGTCGCGACGCATCTCGGACTGCTCGCTCACCAGCGGACGGATGATCTTTACCGCCGTTCCCTTGACCTCGCGTGCCATGCCCATACGCGCCAAGTCGCGCGGGTCGGCGAAGCAGTAGGTGGTCGTCTCGCAGAGGCCACAGGCACGCAGCGCCTTGCCGATCATGCGAATGCGCTGCTGTTCCACGGTAAGGCCACCGGCGTGATTGCGTGCGGCCGGCAGCGTGGGCTCGACGTCGCCCTCTCCCCACAGGCGCACGATCTCCTCCACGAGGTCGATCTCGCGCGTGAGGTCAGGCCGGTTCGTGGGTGCTACCACCCGCAGCACGCCCGGCTCCCCCGCCGTCACGTCGCATCCGAGCCTCCGAAGCCTCTGTGCCATGAAGTCGTCCTCAATGGGCGCGCCGCATATGGAACGCACGCGATCGCAGCGCAGGTCAATGGCCTTGGCCTCGGCCTTGCCAGGGTATACGTCCACCATGCCGCGTACCACCTCGGCACCGCAGCACTCCTCAAACAGCGCCGCGGCCACATTGGACACCATGTCGCATGAACCGGCGTCCACCTGACGCTCGAAGCGAATGGACGCCTCGCTCATGAGTCCAAGGCTTCGGCTCGTGCGGCTGATGTTGCCCGATTCGAAGCAGGCGCTCTCCAACAGCACGTCCACGGTTCCCTCGTCGATGTCGGAGTTCAGGCCGCCCATCACGCCCGCGAGGGCAACCGCGCGCTCGTCTCCGTCGGAGATCACCAGCATGTCGGCGGTAAGCTCGCGGTCCTGCTCGTCGAGCGTGGTAAGCTGCTCGCCCTCGTGGGCCAGCCTCACCACGATGTGGCGCTTTCCGTCGCGCTCCTCCAGCTTGCCCAGGTCGAACGCATGCAGCGGCTGGCCGGTGAGGAACATCACGTAGTTGGTCACGTCCACCACGTTGTTAATGGGACGCGCGCCCGCCGCCGTCACGCGCTTTGCCAGCCATTCGGGCGAGGGGCCGATCTTTACGTTGCGGACCACGCGCGCCGTGTAGCGGCTGCAGAGCGCCGGATCGTCAATGCGCACGTCAACCATGCTGTGGACATCGTCCTCGCCCTGTGGTCCCACGCCATGCTCCTCTTGCACCGCAGGCAGCTCAATGTGCGTGTCCACGTCGTAGATGGCGCTCACTTCCGTTGCCACGCCCGTCATGGACAGGCAATCGGGACGGTTGGGCGTCATCTCGCAGTCGAGCACCGTATCGGACAAGCCCCTATACTCGGCAAAGGGCATGCCAACGGGGGCGTCGGGAGGAAGGATCATGATTCCCTGATGGTCTCCGCCCAAGCCCAGCTCGCGCTCCGAGCAGTTCATGCCGCACGACTCGACGCCGCGAAGCTTGGACTTCTTGATCTTAAAGTCACCAGGCAGCACAGCCCCAATCATGGCGACCACGATCTTGTCATCTTGCTCGAAGTTCTGGGCACCACATACGATCTGCAGCGGCTCGGGATTCCCGTCCGCGTCGACGTTCTGACTTCCCACGCCCACCTTGCAGAGCCACATGTGGTCGGAGTTGGGATGGGGCTCCTTGCTAAGGACCTGGCCAACCACCACGTGGTCCAAATCGGCGCCCACACGCTCAATGCCCTCCACCTCGGTGCCGGTGCGGGTGAACTCCTCCACCAGCTCCTGTGGGTCCTCCGGGATATCTACCAGCTCTTTGAGCCATTCGTAACTTACGCGCATTTGCTTGCCTCTCTTACTAACGTGTCAACTAGAACTGACGCAGGAAACGCATGTCGCCTTCCATGAGCATGCGCAGGTCGGGCAGGTCGTAGCGAAGTGCCGCCACGCGCTCGACGCCAATGCCAAAGGCAAAGCCGGTGTATTTCTCGGGGTCGATTCCCACGTACTCGAATACATTAGGATCCACCATGCCGCAGCCCAAGATCTCCAGCCAACCGACGTTCTTGCAGAAGCGACAGCCCTCTCCGTGACATACGCCACAGCTCACGTCCACCTCACAGCTCGGCTCGGTAAACGGGAAGAAGTGCGGGCGATAGCGCGTGGCCCGGTCCTTGCCAAAGATCTCGCGGCAGAAGTAGTCCAGCGTGCCCTTGAGGTCGCCAAAAGTAATGCCCTCGTCGACGACAAGACCTTCCACCTGCGTGAACTGCGGCAGATGGTTGGCATCGGGAGTGTCGGGCCTAAATACCGTGCCAGGACAGATCATGTAGATGGGGGGCTTGTTCTCCTCCATGTAGTGCACCTGCATGCCCGAGGTCTGCGTGCGAAGCAGCACGTCGGAATCGCCCAGCTGCAGAGGCGGCTTGCCCTCCGGCGCGTTGTCCACGATGTAGAAGGAATCCTTCGCCGAGCGGCTCGGATGGTTCTCGGGTGCGTTGAGCGCCGTGAAGTTGTAGTAGGTCGTCTCCACGTAAGGGCCGTCGGCCACGATATAGCCCAGGCTGCAGAAGATGTCCTCTATCTCCTCGCGAATCTGGCTGATGAGATGCTGCGTGCCGAGTGACAGGCGCCTGCCGGGCAGCGTGACGTCGGAGGCCTCGGCCTCCATGCGTGCGTTGAGTTCCTCCTTGGTGAGCTCGAGCTTGCGCTGCTTGAGCGCCTCGTCCACGTTCGCCCGCACCGTGTTTGCCATCTTGCCCATGGCCGGCCGCTCTTCGGGGGGAATCTTGCCCATCATGCGCATGATGGAGGTGAGCGACCCCTTCTTTCCCAGGACCTGAACGCGCAGCTGCTCGAGCGACTCCATTGAAGTTGCCTCGGTCAGGTTTTTTATAACCTGCTCCTGTATCGCCCGAAGTTCGTCTTGCATTGCCATCTACGAAACCCTTTCTCTACACAACAAAACCGCCCTCGTGCCGCGCGTGCGCGCAACCCAAGGACGGAATGATCCGCGGTACCACCTCGGTTGAGTACGTCGGTTTTTGCGTCCGAGCACCCCACTCGTGAGTCCCGTGTCGTGGGACAGACGGCTTCCCTACTGGGCTCCACACGGGAGCCGTTGAGGTTGCGGCTGGTGGAGTGAACTCCGCGCGTCAGCCTTCGCAGGCACCTCCCAGCCATCGGGCGCCCTCTCTCTTGACCCGGCACGCGACGCACGAACCTCTCCGTCATCGCCATTGGGTAGGTAGGATAGCACAACAGCAGGCGCTTTTCATTCCCTTCACCGTGGCCACAAGTCTTTGGGTGCAAAAGGGGACAGTCCCCTTTTGCACGCTTTCCGCTTTACTTGTCGCCCGCCTTCTCGTCTCCTTTATCTTTGGGCTTCCAAACGAAGGCCTCCACTACGCCCAAGACCACGGGGATAGCGAGGGTTATGGGCTTGATGGAAAACTCATCGTGAAAGATAACCACGTCCATGATAAAGCGTATGCCGATCCAAATGGCAAGCATGCCGAGGATGCAGACGATGAGTCGGACTACGAAGTTCTCGGGGTATGGCATTGCACTGTCCTTTCTGTCAAAAGCTTCCGTCCTGGCTTAACAATAATACACGCTTTGCAATCCATGTGTCTCAGCTTGCACGAACCACTACGCGCCAAACGGCCACTCCCCCGCTGAAAGCGCCTCTATCGTTGCGGCCACAGATTCCTCTTCGCAGGGCCCAATGTGCCAGTGGGCAGCTGCGACCGCCTCTGGAGCCGCGTCGGCCACCGCCACGGAATTGGGTACGTGGGTGAGCATCTCAAGATCGTTGCCGCCGTCGCCGAACACCACTACCTGATCCAGCCCAATGCCCAACGCATCGCACAGCACGTCGATGCCGCTCGCCTTGCTCCATCCCACCGGTATGATGTTCAAAAATCCCACCATGGGAAGGTTGAGGCCTATGCCCTCGATGCGGGCTTCCAAATACTCCAGCACCTCGCGTGTGTACGCCATGTCGCCCGCCACGAACACGTTCGCCTTCTCTATATCGTGCGCAGGGACGTCCGCCACGGGATGCGACTCGCGTGCATACATGGGAAAGCTGGTCTCCAAATCGGCTACGTCGCCCTCCACAAGCAACGGCACCCCATCCTCAAAGCAGATAAGACCTGCGTGATCCACATCCGCCAGCAACTCAGCCATGCGAACAAGCGGAGCGCGAGGCAACAGCTCCTGATGGATAAGGACACCGTCCAAAAAGACTTGCATGCCGTTGGTGGCAAGGCAGGTGGCACTGCAGGCGGCATCGCCGCCAAACGACACGGGAATGTGCGAGAATCCCCGTCCGCTTGCAGGGCCAACGTGAATCCCCGCAGCCTGTGCCGCATGGAACGCGGCGCGCACCCTATCACTCACCTGCGTCTTACCGTAGGGCAAGATCGTTCCGTCTATATCCGTAAGGATGAGCCGAATGTCCGCATTAGGCATGGTCTTGTCCTTTCATGGTTTGGGGCGCCTCATACGTGTCACAAGCATGCAAGAAGCGCCGGATAAAGAACTCGCGCGCACTGGATCGGGAGCTGGAGTCTCCAAGCATGTCGAACGCATGGTAGCAGCCCCTATACTCGCGAAAGTCCGTTGGCACGCCGGCACTGCGCAGATTGCTCACGTAGGAAACCGTCTCGTCCAAGAACGGTTCGAGAGACCCGACGAAGGTGATGGCGGGCGGCAGGTCGCTGTAATCCGTCTCGCGGGCAGGCACCGCGTAAGGAACGATGCGCTCTCGATCCATACCTTCGAGGTAGCGATCCCAAGCCAGTCTATTGAGCCTGCTGTCCCACACGGGCGCCTCGTTGTTCGCGGAAGACGACGTCGGACGATCGTCCAGCATGGGATAGAGTGGCATCTGGCAGGCCACACGCACGCCATCTTGACCCGCGCGCAGAAGGTCCCTCTCATATATGCAGAGTGCCGCCGTGAGGCCTCCGCCCGCACTCTCGCCGCCCACAAAGAGTTTGTCGCTACGCACACCAAGCTCTTCCGCATGCGAACGCAGCCACATAAGGGCAAGGTGACAGTCCTCCAGCCCGCCCGGAAACGGCATCTCGGGAGCGAGCCGATAGTCGGGACACACCACAACACAGGGACGCTCGCGCAGCATGTGCGGTGGCATACCCATATATGCGATCTCAGGAAAGCCGGTTACGTATCCGCCACCATGGTTCCAGAGCACGCCCACCGCTTTCTGCGATGGCCCTGCCCCACCACTGGGGACCTCTTCTTCGGGCTCGGCCTCTTCCGCAATCGCGCTCTCGCGCCGCAACACCAGCAGGCGCAGGTTCGTGCCATCCCCGCGCGGTACATACACATCGCTTGCGTCAATGTCGGCAGGAGGCTTGAAGCCTGGCATCACATAGGGCGCACCCGTCGCGGGATTTACGAGACGCGCCTTCCACAAATGGGGCAGGGGCAACTTTGCTACGTCGAGCGCATACCCACGCATAAGAAGATCCGTCTGGACCTTGTCTTTCCAGTCGCCCACGGCTATGGCCTAACGGCGATGCCATCCACGTAGGTCTCAACAACATTGAGCTCTGGGTCAAACACCACCAGATCAGCTGCACGGCCGGGAAGGATGGAACCGCACCGATCTCCCATGCCCAACGAGCGGGCAGGGACCTCGGTTGCCATGCGTATGGCCTGCTCCGCGGTGACGATGCCCCAGTCCGCCACGTTCTTTACCGCCTTGGCGAGCGTGAGGGTACTGCCCGCAAAGTTGCCTCCGTCCTTGAGGAAGGCCGCGCCATCGCGGAGCTCTATGGGCAGCTCGCCAATGAAGTAGTCGCCATCCGGCAAGCCGCCACAGCTCAGGCAGTCGGTAATAAGGACGACGTGCTCCCAGCCCTTGGCACGCACGAGCGTCTCGCATACCACCGGGTCCACATGCAGCCCGTCACAGATAAGCTCTGCGTACACGCCCTGGCTCGTCATTGCGCACCCCACGATACCCGGATCGCGATGGGCCATATCGGCCATGCCGTTGAAGGTGTGCACCACGATCTTGGCGCCCGCAAGAACCGCCGCCGCCGACTGCCCGTACGTTGCCGATGAGTGGCCAATCGCACAGCGCACGCCTGCCGACGTCGCCTTTGTGATGTATTCCACAACGCCCTCACGCTCGGGAGCGAGCGCACTCTTTGCGATGAGGCCACCCGCCTCCTCCTGCCAGCGCTCCAGGATGTCAAACTGCGGATCAATAAGATAGCGCGCATTCTGAGCGCCCTTGTGCTCCTCCGTAAAGAATGGTCCCTCCAGGAATATGCCCTGTATCTTGGCACCCACGAAGTCGGCGTCCTCGATCTGCCTGCGATTTGCCTCGCGCACGCTCGCGCAGGCCTCGCCGGTTTCGTCAACGCCCGCGGTAAGGGTGGTGGCGAGCCAGCTGGTGGTGCCACATTTGGCAAGGCCCTCGCTTACGGCCATCACGCCTTCCGGCTCGCAATCCATTACGTCATGGTCCATGAAGCCATGAATGTGCGTGTCGACGAGTCCAGGCGCAACCCAATAGCCCATGCGGTCCACGATCTTTACCCCAGACGGCTCGTCCACGCTCACCTGCCCAAACTTTCCGTCTTCCACCAGCAGGTATCCAAAGCCGTCAATGCCGCTCGGCAGAACGAGCTTATTGGACTTAATTGCAAACGTAGACATGGGTGCCTCCTTCGCTTGGGCGCTTCTATGAGTCCATTAACATAATAACCCCTGAGAGTGTCTTGCCATCACTCCAGTCGGCTTACGGCCGTTGTGTGCAAAAGACGTTACTGCTCGCCCCCCGGCGCGTGCGTCCAGCCCGCATATGGCTCCACGCTCGCTTCGCTCGCTCACTTCGTGAGTCGCCGCTTGCGGGCTGGACGCACGCGCCGATGCGCAAACAGAACGAAAAGAATTCCAATGATGACGAGCTGGATGGCCCGACCACGAACGACAAGGGAAGTCTGAAGCGTTACTCCTCCGTGTGCTCCGACTCCTCGGGAAGTGCTGCGGCTTCGTCCTCGGCGGCTGCCTCTGCGAATTCCTTCTCGATGTTGCGAACCTCGCGCGCCGCCCATGTGGGCATGATCTCGTGCAGGTACGGCTTGGGCTTGCCACGCATGTACACCGCCGAAGGATGAACCGAGATCCCCTTGTTGCGCAGCTGCTCCTGAAGAAGAAATACCGGGCGTCGCGTAAGCGCCGAACTGCCAAAGGTAACGGCCTTTCCCACGAGCTCGGCAGGGATGTTGCGTATGTACTCCTCCATGCCGGGGTCGAGCTTGAACGCATACAGCGCGCCGCCAATGAACAGCACGTCCACCGGTTCGGTAATCGGAGCGCGCGGGTCGTCTATCGAGATTGCCTCCACACCGGTACCCTCAGAAACTATCTCGGCCATTTCCTTTACGTGGCCTCCGCGCGACTGATATCTAATGGCTACTTTCATGCTCATTATTCCTCCCCTATGTCTCGCAAGCATGCGCGACATTATAGCTCAGGACGACCTCGTTCCGTTCTGCACTGATAGTAAGGGAAGCGCCGGGAGGAGCATGCGTTGCGCAAGCTCCTCCCGGCGCACCATCAACTGAATATGGTAGAGGCGTTTGTGCCCTTATGATGCCTTATGCCGACTGGTAAGGCGATTATCCCTGCATAGCTTGGAAGGCGCTGCCGTACATGGCGGCATCGTTGCCCAAGCTTGCCGGCAGGATACGCGTGCTTACGGAAGG
>CADCPM010000007.1 GCA_902803315.1 uncultured Coriobacteriaceae bacterium | reverse complement strand
GCTGCTCTACACCGACGGCGTCAACGAGGCGTTCAACGTGGACGATAAGGAGTACGGCAACGACCGCCTGGAGGCATTCCTGGCGGCGCACACCGACTTGCGTCCGCGCGAGATGGTGGGTTCCCTACGCGCCGACGTGGCCGCTTGGGCCGAGGGCGCCGAGCAGTCCGACGATGTCACGATCCTCTCACTGGAGTATGGCGTGGCGGCAGAGACTCGGTACAGCATGGACCTCGTTGCCACGCTAGACAACCTTAATGCGGCAGTCGACTTTGTCGTTGCCGAGTTGGACAAGCGCCTGTGCCCGCCAATCGTAAGGAACAAGGTGGTCATTGCCTTGGAGGAGCTCTTCGTGAACGTGTGCCGTTATGCCTACGCGAACCAGGAGGAGCCAGGCGAGGTAAACGTGAGTTACGTCTACAGGGGGGCGCCGAGTCGCATCGTGGTGGAACTCAAGGACCAAGGTACGCCCTTCAACCCGCTGCTGCATGAAGATCCTGCCAGGCCGTCCAGCGTCGACGAGGCCAAGATCGGTGGCCTGGGCATCTTCATGGTAAAGAAGAGCATGGATGACTTCTCCTATACCTACGATGAGGCAACCAAGAGTAACGTGGTCGTATTCAGAAAAGACTGGTAGGGAGTGACGCTGCCGCTTGCAGCGTAAACCCCAACTAAGGGACAGTCCCCAAGTTAGTGTTTCGCAAAACCCTAACTTGGGGATTGTCCCTTAGTCGGGGTTTAACCAAAGAGCTCGCTCAAGGTGCTGGGGCGAGAGAAGAGATAGCCCTGCAGTTTGTCGGTGCCAAGCTGACGGAGCAGGTCATACTGTTCCTGCGTCTCGACGCCTTCCACAAGCGTGGTTATACCAAGGCGGCGACACATGCCCAATATGTCGGAGAGAATGATGGCGTTGCGTCCTTCGCCGGTAAAGTTCTTCATAAACTGCATGTCGACCTTTATTACGTCGAAGTTGAGGTTCTCCAGCAGATTGAGCGTGGAATACTCGCTGCCAAAGTCGTCCATCCACACCGAGAATCCCAAAGAGCGGAGGCGGTCCACCTCATCCTTAAGCATGCCCTGGTCTTCGGCGAAGGCGCTTTCGGTTATCTCGATGTCGAGCAGCCTGCGCGGATAGCCGGAGCTGTCCACAAGCTTGCAGATTTCGTCCACGATGTCGCACTCTAGGAAGTCGGTGCGCGAGAGGTTTATGGAAACGGGAACGAGCGGAATGCCGCGCTTCTCGAGGATCTTAAAGTCCTTGAGCACGCGCTCCACTACGAAGAGGGTGAGCTTGTAGATAATGCGTTCGCGCTCTAGCACGCTAATGAACTTGAAGGGCGGCAGGAAGCCGTAGGTGGGATCGTCCCAGCGAGAGAGTGCCTCCAAGTTGCAGATCTCGCCGCTTGACGCATGGACGATTGGCTGATAGTAAACCTTGAGCCATTCCTTCTCTATGGCCTCATCCAGATGCGAGATGAGGTACTGACGGAACTTTATCTCCTCATCAAGGCGCGGGTCGTACATCCGGTAGCTTACGTCACGCTGCTCCACGATGCTGTCGTGCGCCAGCTTGGCCTTGTCGATGAGCGATATGACGGAGTTGCCTTGCGAATACTCGGCAAACCCGGCCTTTATTTGCACCTCGTGGTCGAGCTGGTACTGCCTTAGGCTCGCAACGAGTTGCGCCATGGTGGGCTCTACCTCCTCTAGGTAGCACATGACGCCAAACTGGCTGCCGGTAATATAGGTGATGTGGCGCTTGGGAAAAGCCTCGCGCAATAGGTTGGCTGTGGTTTGGATAAGCTCGTCGCCGCGTGCATAGCCAAACTTGTTGTTGTAGTCGTGGAAGTGCACCAAATTGAAGAACCCGATTACGGGATGGCGGTCCATGTCAATCACGTGCGCAAGAAGCTCGGTGGCGCGGGTAATGAAGTAGGCCATGGATGGCAAGCCAGTGAGCTGGTTGATTTCGTAGGAGCGGGCGTGAGTGGCCATGTTGGACTCAAGGATCCCATCCCGCAATGCCTGCTCGTCGAATGGGCTCCCTATTATCTTGCCCTCGCCTTGGCGCTTCGTTTGGTGAGCATAGATGTTTGCCAGCTGAATCATTTGGGTGAGCTCCTTTTCGGAGCTTGGCGTGCCCACCACATAGCCAAACGAGCACGTGACCTGCGAGCTCATGTTATCGTTGCGCAACGATCCCATGCGCTGCTGGCACGTGCGAACGAGCTCGCACCCATCCTCTTCGGCACCGTCTACCAAGATGCACAGAATATCGTCGCCGCCGTAACGGTAGGTGTGCTTTGCGCCAAAGAGCTCTTTGAGTATGTTTGCGAATGAGAGCAACAGCCCATCGCCCGTCTCGTGCCCATAGAAGTCGTTGAGAAGGTTGAAGTGGTCAATGTCGCCAAGCGCAATAAAGAGCCTCTTGCCAACATAGCGGTCGGAGTGTACGGCGAGGCTGCGTTGGTTTTGCGTGTCGGTAATAACGTCGTGTTCCAGATGGTAGCGCGTGCGCTCCAGGCTGCGAAGCACCTCCAGGCGCAGCATGAGCACCACGAACATAATGGCTATTGATGAAATAAGAAATTCAAGCACGTGCAAGAAGTCGGAGGACACGAGGTCGGAACTCTTGACTGCGGCACACAGTCCCATAAAAAGGGCGCTCCAGCCTATTACCACCGAGTAGAGTCGGATGGGGCGATCCAATATGAATACTGGAATGGAGAGAATGATCATGAGGAAGGTCACGGCCTGATGGTTGGGGTCCCACACGGTGCCGAGCAGAATGCTCATCAACATGACGGGAGCTTCGAAGAGATACACCAAAAGGGTTGCGTTTTTGCATTTTTTGGGAATGACGAAGTGGTCCAACAGGAAGAGCAGGACGTAGTACGCAAGAAGCCAGTATATCTTTGGGTTAAGCGGGGAGGCCCCCGTAATGATGCACTGCGCGAGGACGTTGACTATGCCAACGGGGATGCCCGCCGCGGCAAAATATCGGATGGCAAGCCGATTTTGTCGGTTGACCTCCTCCTTGCCTGCCGCGATTTCGTCTCCTCTTAGGAAACGACCGATGTCTGACAGTATGTCCGCATGCATGGGCTAACCCTCTCGTCGTTTGCGAGACAGCATGGACTGACAATACATCATGTGAGGCGTGTAAAATCCACGATTAGGGGGGCGGGGCGCAATTGCGCGCCAAAAGAGCCCCGAGGCCGAGGAGCCGGTCGCGGGGCGCGCGATTGGCAGAGCGCACATGGAATCGGAATCCGTCTCGAAAGACGAGTCAGATGGTCGCAACGGGGGGCTGTCCCTTTGTTGTAAGCTAACAACAAAGGGACAGCCCCCCGTTGCGACCACGTCCGCTATGCCTACGCCTCCAGAATCTCCTCAACGAGCGCGACGGCCTCGAACACCATGGCGTCGCAATGCGGCTTTCGCTCGCCGCCCGCCTCGGCGTTCTTGCGCAGCAGCTCCGCGCACAGCAGCGTGCCGTCATGATTTTGTCGCATACGGCGCGTAAGAGCCACGACGTTCTTTCGGTCGGCCTTGCCGCATACGCCGAGTGCCATGAGCGCACCGGTAAAGGCGCCGCAGAGGTTTGCGGTCTGCATGCCCTGCCCAAAGGCTGCGGCAAACGCGCATGCCTGCTCGGCGGTGTAGCCCTGTTGCTCGGCAAAGGGAACGAGCGCCGATTGGGCGCAGTTGTAGTGGACGCTCGTGCTGGCGCGCAGCTGCTTTGCGCGTTCCATATATGCGGACATGGGTCCTCCGTGATCGTGCGGCTTACGTTAAAACAAGGACGTCTCCAGTATACGGGATGTCCACGCAATGCGGCTCATGCCGCCCCAAAACCCTTGCCGATGAGCCGTGCGGCGGCGCCAGGCGGCGGCATAGGTTGCCATGACCTCAGCCATGAGGTCCTCGAGCGTCTCGTAGTAGCGGTAGAAGGTCTTCTTGTTGATGCGCGCCGGACTTCCTCGAGCTCGCCTGCGGGGGCGCGTTCGCGAGGCTGTTCCCCGTGGGGGTCACCGACCGCGGCAGCGAGTTCTCGGACGCCGAGGGGATCGAGCGGTCGGCCGCGGACCCGTCCCGGAGGCGCTGCTCCATATACTACTGCGACCCCATGGCCTCCCACCAGAAGGGCTCGTGCGAGAAGGTATGTGCTATGGCACATACGGACTCGCCCTGGGCCTTGAGCTCCGCAATCTGCTTCTCGTAGATGGGGACCTCTACCTGCGACTGGCCCTGCTGGGTTTCCTGCTGCTCCTGGCCCTGCTGTTGCGACGTGTTCTCCGAACCCTGCGTGGCTTCTGCAGCACGCCAGCATCTCGCCGTAGCACTCCTCGACTATCACCCGCGCCCGATCCGGACCTAGGCTCTTTGGATTGCCCAGCAGCAACGCGAGGAGGGCGGGCACGGCGGCCGACAGCGACACTCCGTCATGTGCACCCAAGACTGCGCTCTGGTATGATAAGTATGGAAAGTAATACCAAAGAGGAGGTTGTTATGGCAATTCCAGAGGGCAAGGGCGCATGGACGGCGACGGTTGGCACCAAGGGGCAGATCGTCATCCCCAAGGAGGCGAGGGACATGTTCGGCATCAAGCCGGGCGACACGCTCGTCATCCTGGGCGACGTCGAGCGAGGCCTCGCCATTCCGCCCAAGGAGCAGTTCGGCGAATGGATCAGCGCGGTCTTCGACGGGGGTCGGCGATGAGGGTCCTCTGGTTCTGCATCCCTGCCTACGGTCACACCAACCCCACCATCGAGGTCGTGCGCGAGCTGGTGCGGCGCGGCCACGAGGTGCGTTACTACTCGTTCGAGGAGTTCCGCGGGAGAATTGAGGGCGCGGGCGCCGAGTTCGTTGCCTGCGATGACTTCCTGCCGCCTATAGATGCGAAGGTCGAGCGGAGGCTGCGCCGGGTGTCTACCACCGAGATGAGCGTGCAGTCCTTCCGCACCGTGGCCAACCTCGACCCCGTCGTCTCGGCCGATGTGGAGGAGTGGAAGCCGGACGTGGTGGTCACCGACTCGGCATGCTTCTGGGGCAAGCTGACGGCCGTCAAGCATGGCCTTCCGTGGGTGTGCTCCACCACGACATTCGCGTTCAACGAGCACTCGTCAAAATACATGAGCCACAGTGCCCGGGAGATAGCCGACCTGGTACTGGGCCTGCCGCGCCTCAACCGCGAGATCCGCAGGCTGAGGCCCTTAGGCTACGAGGTGAAAAGCGCCCTCGACATCGTGAGCAACAAGCCCGATGACAACACCATCGTCTACACTTCACGGACGTTCCAGCCCTGCTCCGAGACCTTCGACGAGGAGCACTACCGCTTTGTTGGCCCGTCGGTGCGCGACGTGGCGCCAAGGGAGAAGGTCGGCCGCCCGCTCGTGTACGCCTCGCTCGGCACGGTGATAAACGACCGACCGGGCTTTTACCGCGCGCTCATCGACGCGCTGCGTGACGCCGACGCGGACCTTCTCATCTCGTGCGGGAAGGCGTTCGACCCCGCACAGCTGGGGGAGGTGCCCAGCAACGTACGCATAGAGCAGTACGTTGACCAGATGGAGGTGCTCTCGCGGGCGAGCTTGTTCGTTACTCACTGCGGCATGAACAGCGCTTCGGAGGGCATGTGGATGGGGGTGCCCGAGCTGCTCTTTCCCCTTACCGGCGAGCAACGCGCCGTGGCGAGGCGCGTCACGGAGGTCGGTGCGGGCAGTCTGCTCGACGAGCCAGTGACGAGGGATGCCACCGCCCTGCGTAGGACGGTGCTCGCCGCCCTGTCGGACGAGAGCCTGCGCGAGGGATCGGCCCGAATGCGCGGAGATCTGCGCTCGTGCGGGGGACCCGCTGCAGCCGCGGACTTCATCGAGCAGGTGGCATAAACATTGGTGTCATGCTTGGCACCTTGTCCATGTTGTGGGGGTAGCCGCCGCCAGCGTTGGCCGCCCACACAAACTATCGAAGATCGTGCCTCAGAATGCGGGCATTGAGTTTTGGGACGAGAAGCGGAGTGAAAGGCCATTCAGAACAGGTATACGGTCGATTTCAATGGGTGAGAAAAGGGGTCTCGCCCCTTTTCTCACCCCCCCGCGTCTTCTCGTCCGGCCCCCCCGTTTACGCCCACCCAGGCTCGGTTCGTGTTACAAAGCTGAGTTACGGACCGTTAGCTCAGTTGGCAGAGCAGGAGACTTTTAATCTCAAGGTCCAGGGTTCGAAACCCTGACGGCCCACCACCTAAAACAACAGCCCAGAGGCAATCGGCCTCTGGGCTGTTTTTGTTTGCGGGCAAAAGGGGTGAATCGTTGTTCCCGGTACTTTGTTCCACCAAAGATGGAACAAAGTACCGGGAATCCAATGGTATAGTGCGCGAGCTGCGGACATCGCTCGCTGACACTTTGCAAATGGAAGATTGGCGCCCCGCGTGGACGTTCCTCCCTTGCCGCTGTACCGGCATCATAAACGCAATCTGTACATTATAAGCAACAAAAATCGCGCCTTGTGTACACTATTCGCCCCGAAGCGCGCACAAGACGCGATTTTCGTTGCGATCAGTGCCGTGATGTACCCTGGCGCACTCGCTGTGTCGATGCGGAAGTACGTGTACGCAGTTTTGTTGCTGGCCCACGCTGTGCCGTTGCCGCCAACCAGCGAAGTCGAGTACGAGTAGAAGCACTGGGATCCCGAAATGCCACTTGCCGGCAGCGCCCAGGTTGCGCCCGCGTAGATCGTGGTGAGCTTCGAGCACCTACCGAGACCTTTAGGGGCGGTTTTACGAGCTGAAAACGCATCTATGCCGTGTCGATGGCTGGAGGCAGCACGCCATGGCACGTTCTCGCGTGTCTTTCGCTACCATGTGCATGTGTCTCAACTTTGGGTTGCACGACGAGCATGACGGCGTTATTGCCGTTGCGGCGGGAAGCTCGTTTCCATAAGTTGGCGGCGCAAGACCACTGCGACAGTGGCAGTCCTCTCGCACCAGAACGCTACAATAGGCGTGTTGCTTATGACGGTGGACGTTTGATGGAAGGCTTGAGCATGAGGCACTTCAATACGACGGGGCCGTGCATTCCGCGCAAGCACTACATGGTGAGCACTGACGAGCGCGTGCGGCAGATTCGCACCATGGTAGATAAGGGCGACTACTGATGACTCGCGGAGCGGGTGGCCTCTGCCTGCGCATGGATAAGGGGCCGTGGTGGCTTTGGCTGCGCGATCTGCGTTAGATGTGCCAGTTGCCAAACACCACGGCCCCTTGCTCAGCGTTGCCGGAGGTCGGCGAGCTTAGCCGAGGTCGGCCCCGTTGCTCTCGCAGACCCTCTTGTACCAGTCGAA
Source organism: uncultured Coriobacteriaceae bacterium (assembly GCA_902803315.1). GTDB lineage: Bacteria > Actinomycetota > Coriobacteriia > Coriobacteriales > Atopobiaceae > RUG440. The sequence goes on along the minus strand of CADCPM010000007.1, from coordinate 71 downwards.
GGAGTCCTTCTTCTCGCGGTGCAGGTCGCCGTTGCCGTCGTTGTCCTTGTCGACGTAGATGAAGCCGTAGC
>CADCPM010000006.1 GCA_902803315.1 uncultured Coriobacteriaceae bacterium | reverse complement strand
GAGTGAGATTCAGAACACGTCCGTCTTTTCCTTCGACGACGTGTCCGCCGATGAGATGGATAGTCTTATCGATGGCACGATCGCCAATTTCGACGAGGGGGACATTGTAACCGGTACCGTCGTCAAGATCGAGCATGATGAGGTGCTCCTGGACATCGGCTACAAGTCCGAGGGTGTTATCCCGTCTCGCGAGCTCTCCATCCGCAAGGAGGTCAACCCCTCCGAGATCGTCAACTTGGGTGACGAGATCGAGGCGCTCGTCCTGCAGAAGGAGGACAAAGAGGGCCGTCTGATCCTCTCCAAGAAGCGTGCTGAGTACGAGCGCGCTTGGAATCGCGTTGAGGAGCGCTTCCGCTCTGGCGAGAACGTCGAGGGCGAGGTCATTGAGGTCGTTAAGGGTGGTCTTATCCTCGACATCGGCCTGCGTGGCTTCCTGCCTGCCTCCCTTGTTGACCTGCGCCGCGTGAAGGACCTTACGGCGTACATGGGAACCCACATCGAGGCTCGCGTTATCGAGATGGATCGCAACCGCAACAACGTCGTGCTTTCCCGCCGCGTGGTGCTCGAGGAGGCCCGCAAGGCAGAGCGCCAGGACATCATCCAGCGCCTCAAGGAGGGCATGCAGCTCGATGGTACCGTTTCGTCCATCGTGGACTTCGGCGCCTTCGTGGACCTGGGCGGCATCGACGGCCTGGTTCACATCTCCGAGCTCTCCTGGAACCACGTCAACAACCCCTCCGAGGTCGTCAAGGTCGGCCAGAGGGTCCGCGTGCAGGTTCTGGAGGTCGACAACGAGCGCGAGCGCATCTCGCTCGGTCTCAAGCAGACCACCGAGGATCCTTGGCGCACGCTCGTGAAGAAGTACCCCTTGGGCGAGATCAAGGAGGGCACCGTTACCAAGATCGTCACCTTTGGTGCATTCGTGGACCTTGGCGATGGCGTGGAAGGCCTGGTGCACATCTCCGAGATGGCAAACAAGCACGTGGAGCGTCCCGAGCAGGTATGCGAGGTGGGCGACACGGTAGAGGTCCAGATCATGGAGATCGACCTGGACCGTCGTCGAATCTCGCTTTCCATGAAGGCCGCTGCCGAGGCAACTGGCAACGAGGTCGTCGTCAAACCGCTGGATGGCGGAGAGGCCGAGCAGGAAGAGCCTGCCGCCGAAGAGGAGTAGGCGACCGCCTTACCAAATGCGAGTGCCCCCAATGGGGAATCCTTGGTTTTCCGTTGGGGGCATTCCCTTTTGCGAAGTCGCGTAAAACGACGGCATGCCCTTTTCGTATGTTTCGACTTTGTGGCAGTGCCGTTGCTGCGCTTGGCGTTGTGGCAAAGTTCAACGAAACATTTGGGTTCGTATGATTAACAGGCCAGCGCATGCGGGCTTCGCTGCATAAGAGTTTGGAGTGCTGGGCGCCTCCATCGTCGAAGGGACAAACATGACGCGCAAGATTCAGATTTTGGACACCACCCTGCGTGACGGCGAGCAATCGCCTGGCGCATCCTTGAACACGCGCGAGAAGCTCATCGTTGCCAAGCAGCTCGTGCGCCTGGGCGTGGATGTAATCGAGGCCGGCTTTCCGTTTTCCAGCCAGGGCGATTTCCGCTCAGTGGAGGAGATAGGCCACCTGGTGGGCGACAAGGCCGTCGTATGCGCATTCGCTCGTGCCAAGGAGGAGGACATCGATCGTGCCGCCGAGGCCCTTAGCACGGCAAAGAGACCGCGCATCCATACGGGAGTCGGCGTCTCGTCGGAACATCTGCGCTACAAGCTGCGCCTAACCGAGGACGAGTGCGTTGAGCGCGCCGCTGCGTGCGTGCGCTATGCCAAACGCCTGGTTGAGGACGTTGAGTTCTATGCCGAAGATGCGGGCCGAGCCGACCTCGGGCTCTTGCTGCGCGTCGTGCAGGCTGCCGTGGACGCGGGCGCAACGGTTATAAACATCCCGGATACGACCGGCTTCTGCCTGCCCGAGGAGTATGGCGCACGCATTGCCGCGATAATGGACGGGGTGCGCGGCATTGAGGACGTAACGGTTGCGGTACACACTCACGACGACCTTGGCATGGCCACCGCACTTGCCCTTGCGGGCGTACGCAACGGTGCGACGCAGGTAGAGTGCGCCATAAACGGCATGGGCGAACGTGCCGGCTCAGCCGCCCTGGAAGAGGTGGTTACGGCCATCCACATGCATGGGGATGCGCTTGACGCCCACACAAACGTGCATTTGCGCGAGCTCATGCGCACGAGCCGCCTGGTAAGTCGCGTGACGGGCATGAACGTGCAGGCAAACAAGGCCGTCGTGGGCGCAAACGCCTTTGCGCACAGCTCGGGCATCCATCAGGATGCCGTGCTCAAGGAGCGCACCACCTACGAGATCATAGACCCGGCCGAGGTCGGCGCCGTGGGCTCGGAAATCATCCTCTCGGCACGCTCGGGCCATGCGGCCCTAAGGCACAGGCTTTCCGAGCTGGGCTACACGTTTGCCGATGACGAGTTCGAGGAAATATACCAGCGCTTCCTCGAGATCGCGGAGCAGAAGAAGGAAGTGTACGACGAGGACCTCGAATCCATGGTGCAGGAGCACTCACGCGAGGTGGACGCCGTATATACGCTCAACGCCCTTCAGATCCAGTGCGGCGACCCGCTGGTGCCCACCGCGGTGGCAACCATAACCGACGAGCTCGGGGAGCGTCACGTGGTTTCCGCGACGGGCACCGGTCCCGTGGACGCCGCCTACAAGGCGATTGACAACGTGGTTATGATCCATGGCGACTTGGAAGAGTATGCGGTTAAGGCCATAACGCGCGGCATCGATGCCATAGGCGAGGTGGTCGTGCGCGTACGCGCTGCCGACGGCATGGTGTATACCGGACGCGGGTCCGACAACGACGTAATCGTGGCGAGTGCCAAGGCTTACGTAAACGCCCTCAACCGCACGATTACCACCCAGCGCTCGCAGGAAAACGCATAGCGCCCCAAATAGGGACAGGGGGCGGTCGCCTGCCGTTACCTCCCCGCATTTTCCCAGACGCTCGCCCGCTCCTGTCTGCGCAAAAATGACAAGAATTCGCATCGCTTTGCATAAAGTTCGCCAGCGCCCCGAAAAAGGGGCGCTTTTTTGGGCGAATGCATTTTGGCGCGCCTCCAGTGCATGGAACCTAGACCGTCCCTACCTGCGCATGTGCTCGGTTTCGGGAAAAAGCCGCGCAATATGCGACAGCCAGCTGCCATACGGGCCCAATAAGAGAGCAGATAGTCGACCATAAGACCCTATGCTTTGTCCCACAAGCCTTAAGGGGGAGGGACACTATGGTCGTATGGCAGGCATTGGCAGTGGGATTTGCCATTGGTTTCACAATGGTCGGTTTGCTTCTTCTGGCGGTAAGCGTTACGGGCGCCTCGCGCCAGCGGCGTACGCGTTAGGGGCTCCCATGTCTCGCATCGCGTTGTATAGCGACAAGGGCGACACGCGTTCGTCCAATCAGGATTCCTGCTGCGCGCTCGTGGCGAACACCAGGCAGGGCGAGGTGGCCCTCGTGGTCGTTTGCGACGGTGTGGGCGGCCTGGAACGCGGTGAGGTGGCAAGCGCCATGGTCGTGCGCGCGTTCACGAGTTGGTTTGAGGAGGATTTGCCAAATCTCATGCGCTCCGTGAGGGGAGACGCGCTCCTTGACTCGCTGGAACAGGCATGGCGCTCGCTTCTAGATGGCCTCAATGACTCCATACGCGCCTATGGACTCAGGCACTCCATCAAACTCGGGACCACGTTTACCGGCCTCCTTGCGCAGGGGGACTCCTACCTCGTGGGACATGTGGGCGACTGTAGGGCATATGCGCTCAGAGAGGGTCGGGTGACGCAGCTCACCGAAGACCAGACGCTGGTGTCACATCTGTTGGCGCAGGGAAAGTTGGCGCCGCAGGAGGCAAGCGCGTCTTCGCTCAGCAACGTGATCCTGCAGTCGGTGGGAACGAGCGAGCGTCTGGACCCGGCGTTCGTAAGGGGTGCGCTGCATGAGGGAGACCTCATGCTGCTCTGCAGCGACGGCGCATATAAGACGGTTGACGAACCCTGCCTCCTGCGAACGTTCCCATGGGAAACGAACAAAGACGCTTTGTTGGAAGCCGCCTGCAGACGGCTTGTGGAGGGCGCCCGACGGGCTGGCGAGCGAGACAACGCGACGATTGCCTGCCTTCGATGGGGAGGCGGCCCCGCCAGAGGGCGATCCGTTGCGTCCCGCACGCCGGCAGGCCCTCACGACGCGCAGGCGACCCCAAGCACTGTCGTAATGCTTGAGGGGGACCGGCGATGAGTGGCTCCGTTCGCGTAGGCAACACCATAGATGGCAAGTACCAGGTTATCGAAGCGCTTGGCAAAGGCGGCATGGCCAACGTATGGCTTGCGCGAGACGAGCGCTTGGGCAAGCTGTGGGCCATCAAGGAGGTAAAGCCCAATACCGGTGGCGCGCAAAAGGAGGCGATGCGCCAGGCCATCCTCGACGAGGCCAATTTTATGAAGTGCCTGGATCATCCGGCCATTCCCCGTGTGGTTGACATTCACGACACGGGCGCAGAGGTATTCGTGGTTATGGACTACGTCGATGGAACGGAGCTGGGCGCGCTCATGCGTGAGCAGGGTCACCCCTTCGAGCAAGAGAGCGTAATTGACTGGGGAATCCAGCTCTGTGACGTCTTGGCCTACCTGCATCGAAGGAATCCACCTGTGGTCTATCGCGACATGAAGCCGTCCAACGTCATTCTGCGCGACGATGGCACGATACGGCTCATCGACTTTGGCATTGCCTTGGAATGTGAGCCAAGTCGCAAAGCGGATGGGCGAGTCGTGGGCACGCCTGGCTATGCGCCGCCAGAGCAAATACCTAGCCCCTCGTCGGGCGAGCGCCTTCGCCTGCCATCGGAGGATGCGGGCATAGACGAACGTGCCGATGTATATGCCCTGGGAGCGACGCTGTATTCCCTCGTTACGGGACACGTGCCGCGGCTGGTTGCCGACGAGTTGGGCGGCAGCTCGGTTCAGTTTTGCATGCGACCGATCCGCGAGTGGAACCCGCAGCTCTCCGAGGGGCTGGAGCGCATCCTAACGCGCGCCACGCAAGCCGACCGGTCTTTGCGCTACGCATCGATGGAGGAAATGCGCTACGACCTGATGCACTACCGCGAGATGACCCAGGAGTGGAGAGACGCGCAGCGTCGCAAGATCACTCGCTTCAGGCGACGCGCCGCCGCCGCCGTTTGCACGGCACTCGCCGGCTGTGCGTGCCTCCTCTGTGGCGCCGCGTTGCGCCAGTCGAACTTCAGGGCATTTGTCCGAGAGGCGCATGCGGCGTCGGCTACCGCACCAGACGATGGCATATCAGATGCCGAGAGGGCCTGCATGGAGGCAATCGCAACCTCTCCCGCGAGCATTGAGCCCTATGCACGGCTCCTTGAGGTGTACGAGGACGACTTCAGACTCAGCGACGCGGAGGACGTGCGCTGGCGCAAGGCCTTGTCGCATGCGGAAGGCTTGGAGAAGAACGACGGATACGCGCAGCTTTGCTTTGACGCGGGCATTGCCTACCTGAGTTACTACGGCCTGGATCAGGCGGGCGGTTCGGTGGGAAACGTCGCGGTAGCGAGCATCGACGCGGCCGCACCTTGGTTCGACCGTGCCGTGGAGGCATGTGGCGAGAGTTCGGGCCATGGGAGGCAGCGCATCGATGATGCGGACGTGCAGGCGGCCAAGGCCTATGGTGTGGTGGCCTCGTTCTACAAGACGGTCACGCGCGCGGGGCAAGAGGGGCGCGGCGCATCGGAGGCATATCGGGCGTTTTGGGACGCCATCTCGCGCTCACTCGAGACACAGAACAACGTGCCAGATGCCAGGAAGTGTGCCGAGGGCGTGCGCGTGCGCTTGTGCCAGGTGGCCGTGGAGGCGCTCTCGTCCAACACCTATCTAGCGGGCTTCTCGCGCGCGGGAGTTACGCGCGAGCAAGCGGAATCGCTTCTCGCGAGCGCGCGCAGGTGTGCGGAGGGATTGCGGGACTTCTCGCAGGCATCGGAGTATCAGCAGGTCTTCGGGCCCGTATTCGAGGAGATCACGGCCGGGATAAAGACCGCCGAGCAGACCATTCAGAACGTGTACGCCAATCCGGTTTTGGCGTTGGAAGCACAGGAGGGTGAGCTATGACAGCGTATCGCGCGCTCTTTGCGCTTGGGGTTTTACTGCTCGCTGGGGCCTTGTTTTTGGCTGTGCGCTCAGCGCGGTTCTATTTTGCCTACGACATTCGCGGTGTGCGCGACGACCTCTCGGGGAGGTCCCGGCGGCGCGGAATCGACGAGATGCGGCCCGCTCAGGTCTCTGGGAGGGGTCGTCCAGCGAGGGTGGCGCTTACGCCAGACGATACGCCCACGCAGGTTATCTATGAGGACGACAACGTTGGTACCCAAGTGTATGTGGCTACCCCTATGGAAGGCACCGGCAATCAGGCTGCGTTTGAGGTGGTCGAGCGCTTGGTGCTGCTGGGAGGCAAGGACTGCGAGGGGATAGAGGGGGAAGCGTGATGATCCATCCTGACGCGCGGTTATCCGACATGCGGTTATCCAGTCGCCGAAGTCTGGCTGACGAAGACCTGCTGGCGCTTGCCGGAAAAAGAGTAGTGTGCGGCATTGCGTCGTTTGCCCTGGTGGGTGCCCTCGTGCCCACGTCTGTGTCGTATGGGGAGGCGCAAAAGGTGGCCGGCTCGGACGTTACCTCCTGTTCCGCCGACGCTGTACAGCAAGAGGCGCAGGCAATGCGGGAATCCGCAACGGGCGATACCGAGCTCGTGGAAGGCCAGAAGCCTTTGCGTAAGGGGGACACGCCCCCAGATGACAAGGGCAACAAAGGCGATGAGAACTCTGGCAATACGCCGGAATCGCCATCACACGATGCGGCGCCCATTTCCGTGGAGGTGACGTTGGGGTCGCAACCCATACCGAACGAGGGCGTAGTCTCGGAGCACGCGTGTCTGGTAATCGAGGCAAAGGGGGACGGCTTGCGCATGGATGACCAAGGCCGTCTGGATGCGCAGGCAGAGCTCTTGGATGGGTCGGGAAGCGACGTGGCCTTTGCGGGTGCATGGGAGCGCAAGGATGGGGAGGGCTCGTCCTTCGTTTTGCGCACCGCAGAGGAGCTCTTGGACGGAACGTATAGCCTGCAGGTAAGGGTAAGGAATACGGACGATGAGGAAACCACGGTTGCCGCCACGTTTTGCGTGGACACCAACGCTCCGAAGGCGTCGATGGCGGGTCCCTGGGAAGAGGCCTTCGCCGTTGGCGATACCCTGTACTTCAACCACGGGGTCGCGGTGCGCGTAAGAGTCGAGGACCCCACCCTCGACGAAAGCCGAACGACGGTGGATGGCATCGCCCTTGCGACGTTGCTGGCCGGAAGCGTGGGTGAGTCCAACGACGAGGGCGTGCGGTACGATCAGTGGACGAGCGATGTCGTGGACGGCAAGCGCGTCTGCGAGGGTGTGGTCCACTATGCCGAGGGCATGTTTGCCCCACCTGTCGTGCGTGCGTGGGACGCGGCGGGCAACGCACTCGACTCTTCAGCGGAGGACGTGCGGCGCGAATTGGGCGTGCCTGCGACCATCGTGGTGGACACGAAGGCGCCGGTAGTTCGCCCAACGCTCAACAACGTTCCCTCATTCGTCCTCGACGATGAGCCGGGTGGGGCGCCTATCGCGTTTTTTAATCGGCAGACCGTGCTTGACCTTCATCTTGACGACGAGTCCGGCATCCGCTCGCTCGAATTGGTCAACGCACATGATGCGACAGTGCGCCACGAGCTCACAAACGTCTCGGACGACAAAAAGCGCGCGCAAGTCGTGCTCGCGGCCGGACCTCTGACCAACGACGTGGAAATCGTGGTGTGTGACATGGCGAACAACGTCACGCGCTGGTCGTTGCACTCGCGCGGCCCAAGGGTGGTTGCGGATGAGGTGACCGATGTGGAGAACGAGCCCCTCGTACACGATGGGACCCACGAGCCCATAACGCATGCCGGTCACCCCGCAAAGCTCATAGAGGATACCTTGGCGCCATCCCTTGCCTTTGAGGGCATACGAGAGGGTGAGAACATCAATGCCGCACATACCCTCAGCCTTTTGGTAGAGGATGCCACCCATGGCTACGTTGCGACGCGCGACGCGGAGCAGGTGCTGCTCAGCGTGCGCAAGGACGGCGTCGAGCAGCCGCTGCTCATGCGTTTGGCGGGATACGACGGCGCGCTCGTGCGCGACACACGCCACACATACGACGTCCCCATAGTCGCGGATTGCGCCACCCATGCGACTGACGGAAGCTATGTGGCAACGGCCACCGCAAGGGACATGGCTGGCAACGTCTCCACGATGTCTAGGAGCTTCGTGGTGGATACGACCCGTCCTGCGCTTGAGGTCGCGTACGACGACGTGCGACATGAGGGTGCGTACTACCGAGGGTCGCGCGTGGCCACGGTGCGCCTTGCCGAGAGGAACCTCTCGGCGGAACAGCTCAACGACGGCGAGCTTGTGCGCATGGCCGTGCAGGCGCGTGACGGCCACGTGCCGCAGGATGTATCGATGAGCCCATGGCATGAGGATGGCACCGCAAACACGTATGTGCGCACCGTGACGTTTCCGGCGGACGGCACCTACTCCCTCAGGATCGAGGGCACAGACGTTGCGGGCAACCCCCTTGAGGGAGCTGGAAAAACGACGGTAAGCGAAGGGGGTCTTTACGAGTCCGGAGAGTTCACCATAGACACAGCGACGCCCTCGGTTGCGTGTGCCTACGCTCAAGGCTCTGCCAAGCCCCAGCGGATAGGGAATCTGGACTGTTTCAGGCAGCCGGTGACCGTGGACTTCTTCATAACGGATCGCAATTTGGACCTTGGGAACACGATGGTTGTGGATTCTGCGGGCAATGAGGTGGTTCCCCCATGGAGGCTCGTGCGATGTGAGGCGGATGGCAATAAGACCTACACGGCCTCGATGACCTATTGCGAGGAAGAGCCACTTACTGGTGCGGGGAGGAAGAGCCTTGCGGTGCATGCGGTGGATATGGCTGGCAACGAGGTCGCAAAGGTGCCCCTATCCTTCGTGGTGGACCAAACGGCGCCGGCCATGGAGCGGGTGAGCGCGAGCAAGCCTCCCGTGGCGGTGGAAAGAGATGGTGCGGGATCGGACCCCGTGCTCTTCTATAACGGTCTCGGCGGCATTCCCGCACGCCTGTCCTTCCTGATCTCGGACGAGTACGGCCTGGACTCGATTTGGGTGGACGATCCCGACAAGGTCTATGACGTGCGGAGGAAGCTCGTGGGAACGAGCAAGGTCGCCACGCTTGACCTCACGCTGCGAGACCTCGCCTCGTCGCAGGCGCAAAACACGGACTTCGAGCGCAACGTCTTGGTGCACATTCGTGACGTGGCGGGCAACGAGCGGGTGTGGTCGCTCGACCGTACCGGCAAGGTTTTGTCGGCACACGATGCTGGGGCCCAAAACGTCGCGCTCGATGGCGGCACGCTGCATCCCCTGGCGCTCGTATGCGATACGACCCAGCCCGTGGTGCGCATAGAGGGCGTGGACCAAGGTACCTATTACAACACGCCCCAGACGGCGCGCCTTGTGGTTACGGAGCACAACCTCGACTACGTGAGGCGCTTTGACCCAAACCGAACCGTGGCGACCATTTACGCAGAGCAGGGGGTCGAAGGTGGAAGTACGAGCGTTACGCCCATTCGGGCACGTGACCTTAATGGTGTCTCCCCAGTCTATGAGCTCGAGCACACGCTCGAATTAGACGGGCACTATCGCATCGAGGCGCAGGTGGAAGACATGGCGGCCAATCGGTCGGAGCTGGTTGCCGTAGGAACCTTTACCGTGGACCAGACCCCTCCAGCCATACAGGTGACGTGGGACAACGTCGATGCGCGCAACGGCAGGTACTATCGTGCGCCGCGCACGGCCACCATAACGGTTATAGAGCATAACTTCGATCCTGCCCTCATGAGCATACAGACCACCGGATCGGTTGGCACCTGGTCGTCTGCGGGAGATGTCCATACGTGTACGGTCTCCTTTATGCAGGACGCACCAGATTCAAGTCCGGCTACCCTGCGCATAGCGGGGCGTGACTTGGCGGGAAACGAGGCCATGCCCTTCGTCGAGCCGGATTTCGTTATAGACACGCAGGCGCCTCACGTGAGGTTCGGAAAGCGGGTAAGCGACGATGAGCTCTATGAGGTGTCGCCTGAGGTTACGGAGCTAAAGGACGGTATGGCCTTTTGCAGGGGAATGGCCCCGGTAGTGGAGTTCTGGGACGAGGCAAACTTCGACCTCGCTGGCGTTGAGGTCCGCCTTTTGGGCAAGCGCAACGACTCGTCCACGGCAATCGCTCGTGACGCGCTCGTGGTGCCACAGGGGACTGCAGGCGCGCATGCCGAATGGGGAAACCTTGGCCTTGCAGACGACGGGACCGGTCCTCGCTACCTCATGGATGCAGACGACGTGTACACCATAGAGGCACGTGTTACCGACAAGGCCGGCAATGCCTCGCAGGTCGAGAGGGTGGTCTTCTCGGTAAACCGCTTTGGCTCCAACTTCTTCGTTGAGGGCTTGGACGGTCTGGATTCGAATGATGGGGACGGACAGTCGGATGCGCCTTTGCCGCAGGCGCCGCGCATCGTGGTCCACGAGATCAACGTGAGCGGTGCCGAGGAGGGCGATCACCTGGTCACCAAGGAGCACGCCTTTGCCACGAGCGAGCTGCCCATGGTCGACTCTGGCGGAGGGGAGGGGTATGTCCTTGCGTCTTCCACGGAGGCGAGCGCATGCAATCCCTATGAGGGCTGGTCGGAATACGTGTATACCATCAACGCGGCAAACTTTGGCCAAGGGAGCTCGTCCGACCATGGAGACGGTGGTCAGGGCGCCTATAGGGTGGACGTGAGCTCCCGTGACAGGGCGCGCAACAACAATACGACGGCCTCGTTTTGGGAGTCCGCCCCGACGAGGCTCGATCGAGGCGTTGGGGTGGGGCCTGCAAGCAAGAGCGCCACCGTTGCCTTTACCCTCGACGAACGCGGACCTGCCATTGAGGACGTCGACGTGCCCCGCACGCCCGTCGTGGGAAGGGGCTATACCGCGTCCTTCCGGATCGTAGACGCCATTACCGAGGGCGACCGTGTGCGCGTGACGGTCGACGGCGAACCAGTGCCCGTTTTTCGCGAGGGCTCGAATGAGCCTGTGGGTGAGGGGGAGAGCGTGCGGCAGGGGACCTATACCTTCCCGCTCGGTGCCCGTTCCCTGTTTGATGCTCGCGAAGTGCGCATTCACGTGGACGACTACACGGGTATGGCGTCGCGTGAGCAGGACGTCGTCGTTTCTGGGGTGCGGGTGAGCACGATGGCAACGGAGGGCGCGATTGCCGTTGCGGTGGGGGCCGCCTGCGCGCTGCTGATTGGTCTCATGCGGCACCGCAGGCGCATCTCGGAACCATCTAAGCCCACACGTGCCTAAGCCAAAAGGTGTTTCTGCGGATGCGCATGGGGGCGCACCCGCACGCAAGGAAAGGAGAAGCACATGGCAGGACAGATTAGGATCACGCCCGACCAAATGCGCTCGCGCGCGAACGAATACCGCGTGGAAGCAGAGAACGTCCAGGACGTCATCAACAAGATGGATGTCCTCCTGAATCGGCTGCAGGGGGAGTGGGAAGGGGAGTCCAGCCGTGCCTACGCCTCAAGATTCCAGGAGCTGCGTCCCGGTTTCGTGAGGGCGAGGGGTCTTATAGACGAGATCGCCCGTGCCTTGGACAACACGGCACTCACATTGGAGGAAACGGACGCGCGTATAGCGGCGGGGCTGCACTAGGCGCATTTGGGCTTATCCGCAGGCCAGGCGTGGCATCTGGCCTGCGGGCAGGGGGCGGATCTTATGGACATGCGATTGCTTGCAACGCTTACCAACGGAAAGGCGCAGCGCACCTTCCTGTTTGACGCAAAGGTACAGTCCTTGCTTTGGCTTTGCATGGACGAGGGCGACGGGCTCAACGATGCCGTGGCCTCGCTCGAGCTCGAATCTGGCTCCGTGGTCGTTCGCCCTGCTGGCGAGACATGTCTGTGCGCCGCGGATGCGCAGGAGATGCCCGGGGGAGGGGATCTGGCCACGCTGCGAATTGATCCCCCCTCGCTCGTACGCCTTCGCACGGGAGCCAAAGAGACGCTCGGCTTGTTCGTACGGCCTGTGCCTATGGGCTACGGCAGCTACGTGATGGTTTCCTTTTCGGAAGACGTTGAGTTTTGCATCGGACGGATGGCAAGCTGCGAGCTGTGCTATGCGAACGAATTCGTCTCGGCGACCCATGCCAGGGTTGTGGTGCGGGAGGGGCGTATGCAGATTGAGGACCTGCGAAGCGGTAACGGGACGTATGTGAATGGCCGTGGGCTGAGCGCATTCCAGCCTCGCGCGTTGCGCCCTGGGGATGTGGTGCAGATACTCGATCTTACGTTTACGGCAGGCGCGGGCTTCATGGTGCTCAATCAGCCCAAGGGAATGCGTTTGGGAAGCGTTTCGGGCGCACGTCTCGTTCGACGATCCCACAGGGATCCGGAGGGCGCAGACCTGGTCTTTGATGAGGCCCAGCCGATGCCTTTCTATCCTGCGCCGCAGCTGTCAAAGTCCGTCCATCCGCTTGCGATGGCGGTTGACGCGCCGCCGGCAAGGAAGGATGAGGACGAGCAGCCGATGCTTATGCAGCTGGGACCCTCGCTCTTCATGGGCATGGCGTCGACGTGCATGGTGGCCACCTCGGTCTCGAGCATGCTTGGCGGTTCCAGCGCCCTGTCGGTGGCGCCCACGCTGTCTATGGCTGTGGCGATGGTGGGAGCCTCGCTTGTGTGGCCGCTCGTTGCCAGAGCCTATGGCAGGCGGCGCAAGAGGGCCGAGGAGACCCATCGGGCCACCCTCTACGTCTCGTATTTGGATGCCATAGAGAACGCCCTGCATGCCGAGGCGCAGCGCCAGGCGAGCGTACTCAATGAGGTCAGGCAACCCATCCATACGCTGTTGGAGCGCGCCGATCGACGCTCGCCCTCGCTGATGAGCCGCACATGCGATCACGACGACTTCATGGAACTGCGTGTGGGCTTAGGCGACGCTGCCCTTGAGGCGGACGTCAGCTGGCCAAAGCAGCGCTTCTCGCTTTCGGATGACCCCATGATGGACCGGGTGTCGGCACTCGCAAAGCGCCCGCCGCAGCTGAGGGACGTTCCGTTGGCGTTCAATCCGGTGCGTGACTACATTGCGGGTGTCTGGGGTCCTCGGACGCTGCTCTGGGAGTTCGTTCGAGGCTTGCTCGTACAGGTTTGCTCGCTCTATAGCTACAGGGACGTGAAGGTGGTCCTTATCGCTAAGGAGTGCGAGCGCGATCAATGGAGCTTCCTCACCTCGCTCAGACACCTTCACAGCTGCTTGCTCGGCCGAAGGCTCATAGCGCTCACGCCGCAGGGCATGGCCGCATGCGACCGCCTTCTGGGAGAAGAGCTTGACCGCCGCATGGGTAAACAGGTGCAGGCGGTGGGAGACTATGGGACGTATTACGTCGTTGTATGCGCCAATGCCATGCTCGCGAAGCGTTCGTTGGTGCTGCGTAGGCTGGAGCAGCTGAAATCCAATGCGGGTTTCTCGCTCGTCTTCATGGGTTCGAGCCTCAACGAGCTTCCCCGCGAATGTACCTACCTCATAGACCTCACGTCGGACGGAAATGCCTTCGAGGGTGTGGGCTTGGGCGAGACGGGTGAGAATGCTCAAGGCGGGCATGCGCGCATGTTCGAGCGACGCGACGTGCTGGGCACGCTTCGCGTCTTCGAGCCGGACATCATGGTGTCGCTTAATGAGGCGGATGCGTTCGCACGCGGTATGGCGCGCGTGCGTCTGGACGCACCCGAAGGCCAGGCTGCGATGCCCGAGTCATTGGACTTCCTCTCGCTGTACGAGGTGGGAAGCGTGGCACACCTCAACATTGGGCAGCGCTGGGTCCAAAACGACTCGTCGCGCTCGCTCATGGTGCCTGTTGGGGTGGATGAGAGGGGCGAGACCGCCTGCCTCAACCTCCACGAGGAGGAACACGGTCCTCATGGGCTCATTGCGGGTACCACTGGGTCGGGCAAGTCGGAATTCATCATCACGCTCGTACTCTCCCTGGCCGTCAACTTTGCTCCCGACGAAGTCGCGTTCGTGCTCATCGACTACAAGGGCGGGGGACTGGCAGGCGCGTTCGAAAACGGACATCATCGTCTTCCCCATCTTGCGGGCTCCATTACGAACCTGGGCGGCAATGGCATCCATCGATCGCTGGTATCGCTCAGAAGCGAGCTCAAGCGCCGCCAAGATAGGCTCAACAGGGCGCGGGAGCGAACTGGTGAGGCGACTATGGACATCCACAAGTACCTCTCGTTGTACAGGCAAGGGCAGGTGTTGGAGCCCATGCCGCACCTCTTTGTGGTAGCGGACGAGTTCGCGGAGCTCAAGCAGCAGGAGCCGGACTTCATGGAGGAGCTCGTTTCTGCCGCGCGCATCGGTCGTTCTCTTGGCGTGCACCTCATACTGGCCACGCAAAAGCCGTCTGGCGTGGTGGACGACCAGATATGGTCGAACGCCAGGCTCAAGATCGCGCTTAAGGTCTCTGACGCCGCGGACTCGCGTGAGGTCGTGCGCACGGATGCCGCAGCTGCCCTTGACCGTCCCGGTCAATACTGCATGCTCGTGGGCTATAGCGAGTCATCGGGAAGCGGACAGGCGGCGTACGCAGGGTCTTCATACATACCGAAGGAGCGGTTTGAGCCGCATCGCGAACGCATGGTGGAGCTTTTGGACGCAGAGGGAAATCCTGTGGCAAGCCTCCGTCCACAGGAGCGTCGGCCAAATAGGACGGAGTCTCAGGCCAACGCCGTTTTGGCGCAGATCGAACGCGTGGCAAGTACCCAGGGAAAGCAGGCGGCAAGGCTTTGGCTCGACCCCTTGGACGCGTCGATTACGCTTGCGGATTTGAGGCAACGCTATCCGGAGCCAGCGGAAGGGGCGCTCTCATGCGTGGTGGGAGAGATAGACGATCCCTATCGGCAGCAAAAGCTTCGCTACGACCTGGACCTCGCGGAGGTGGGATGTGCCATTCTGTATGGCTCTTTGGCCTCCGATGTGGATGGCATGCTTCGCTCCATGCTGCTCTCGCTTTTGGAGTGCCGCAGCGCACGCAGCTTGTGGGCGTACTGCGTGGACCTCGGCTCTGGCAAGCTTGCCGCATTCGAGGGGTTTCCGCAGGTAGGTGGCATCGTGTTGAATGAGGATGACGAGGGGCTGCAAAACCTGCTTCACCTTTTGGAGGCAGAGCTCGCACGCAGGCGCGCCGTCTGCGCGAATGACGCTCATGCGCGAGACGCGGACGATCCGTTCGGACCTCGTATAGTGGTGTGCGTCAACAACCTCGCGACGCTGCTCGAGCTCCACCCCTCAATCGAAGATCGCCTCGTCTCGCTCGCGCGCGATGCTCCGCACTACGGAATCCACTTTCTCCTAACTGCGAGCACGCCCTCGACGCTTCGCATGCGCCTTCGCACGAACTGCGGTGCCGAGATTGCCACGCAGCTCAACGACCCCGCTGACTATCTTTCCTTGCTGGGCGGACTGGGAGGTATGTCCGTTCCGCGGGAACCGAGGCGCGGCCTTATGCGCATGGGAAAGCATCTCTATGAGTTTCAGGGGGCGTGCGTGGCCTTGTCTCAACAGGCGGAGGAAGACGTGGTGGCCAAGATGCGTGCGGGCGCGCGCGAACAAGCGAAGTGGCAGGCGACACGCATTCCGCGCATTCCCGCCCAGGTGCTCGCGCATCATATGGGGCGTGGGCCGTCGGGAGCATGTCTGCCCGTGGGCTATTCGAAGTCTGATGTCGAGCCGGTGTTCGTGGACGTTGCGCAGGCATCGATGTTGCTTGTGCTTGGAAACGACGGTGAGGCGCTCGCTCGCTATCTTTGCGGGGTGTGGGCAACGCTCTCCTTTTCTCAGGAGTCGAGATTCCGCTTCGTCGATCCGCAGCGCGTGCTTGGCTGCACCGATGACGAGCGGATTCTCACAAGCGAAGAGGGTATTGCGCGCTTCGCGCGCTTGCTTTCTGAGGACTCGGTTGAGCTGGACGTAATCGTGTTTACCAGTATCGTACGCACTATGGATGCTCTTCCCGAGGGCGTGCGCATGCAGCTTGAGGACTACCTGACAAACGCGAGGAATGGGAGCCGCACCCTGGTGGTCGCGGCAAGTGAGGCGTGGAGAACGAGGTCGGTCTACGAGGAGTGGATGCGTGTGCTCAGCGTCAACGCCAGTGGCGTCTGGGTGGGTGGCGGCTTTTTCGAGCAGACGTCCCTTAGCTGTGCGCGCATGCTCCCGGAATATCGAAATCCGGCGACGCGTTCCGATGGCTATTTGGCCCTACGCGGTGACGTGAGGGCGGTACGCCTTGTGGAGAAGGGGGGATGAGGCTTATGGGGGACAAGGTGACCCTGAACGTCGTGCTGCCTGCGACGGGCAAGACGTATGAGTTTAGGGTGTCCTTCGATTTGCTCGCCGGACAGGCGGCAGACCTCATGGCAAACCTGCTCTCGTCGTGCGAGGGCTGCCGGTATGTGGCATCCGCAGCTGCGGACCTCATGTTTGCGGATGGCCCCCATGCGGGAACGCTCCTCGATGAAAAAACGACCATACGGTCGCTTGTCGTCGCGGACGACCTTTATGACGGACAGGAGTTGGTATTGGTATAGGAGGGTACGGCCAGTGCGTTTTCGACTGAGGAGAAACAAGGTGACGAGGATGCGCGAGCTTGTGCTCAAGCCGCCAAGGACCACGGCGCTTAACATGGCCCAGGTGCGATGGCTGGAAGGGATGCGAGAGGGGCCGTTACTCCCGCTGAGCTACGAGGCATCTCGCAACGGGACCGCGCGAGCTCTGGCTTATGACGTGGAAGGCTACATGAGCCTCAGGCGTTTTGTGAAGGTGCAGAGCATGAGCTCTGAAATGCTGTTGGGAATGGTAGAGGAGCTCGAACGCGCCGTAAGCCTTTGCGTGAGCGCGGGCCATCCGTATCTTTCGGTCCTGTTTGACGAGCGATACGTGTTCGTTGGCACGAGTGCGCGATTGCACTTCGCATTCCTGCCCTTGAACGGACTTCAACTCGGATCGGCAAACTCTCCGCTCTCGGTCCTTGGATGCCTTGGTAACGCGAGGAGGCTGCAACTCGATTCGCCTAACGCGATTGAGCTCTGCGATCGTCTGGCGAGGTTTGTTTTGGGGGAGCAGGGGATCTTCTCTCCTAACGATCTGCGCGATTTCCTTTGCGCAACAAGGGAAGGCGACTGCGCGAATGGTGAGGTGGTGGACTTTGCGGCACATGCGGATGCGAGGCCGGGCGAAAGGTTGCGCGTCAGAGGCGCTTGCCTGTCCAACGTGAGCTTTGTGTTGCGACCTCTCAGGCACGATCTCACATGGCCGTTGGCGACAAACAGGAGCGAGACGGTGGGGAGGGGTCGGGGGTGCACGGTGTCTTTGTCCGGCATGCCGCGCATAAGCAGACGACACGCAAGCGTATGCGCAGGCGAGCGAAGAATCGTGCTTATGGATCTTGGCTCGACCAACGGAACGTTCGTTGACGGGCATCGCCTCGTGCCGTCCAAGGCATGCGAGATCAAGCCAGGCCAAATATTTATGTTGGCGGACGAGCCGTTTTGCGTGGATAGGAACGTGAGGAAGTGATGTGAATGGGCACAACCATACGGGTGAGTGGGGCAACCCTGCAATCTGTGGCCGCATTGCTTGGACAGGGGGTGGATGAGTATTGCTCGCTCAGGCTCATGGCGTTGAGCGGTGTGGCTCCTGTTGCCGGCAGTGCCGAACACGACGGCACCATGGCGTCCCTCTTGGCGTCGGCACTTTTGTCCTACGCGGACGTCATGCGCGCCGATGGAGCGCTTGTGCGAGGAATGGGAGACGCCTTCAACAGGGCTGACTCCAAGGCTGCCGAGGCCCTTTTAGGGAGGTGAGGGGGATGCGAATCGCAAAGACGCAGGCCGTTGCCTTGCTGCAGGCCGAAAACGCTCAACTGGGAATGCAGAAGGCTCGATGCAGGCGCCAAGTGAGCAGGCTCCAAGGCCTGAGCTTCAGCATGATGGATGGCAAAGCAGTGCGTGCCGCCGAGCAGAGGTTGCAGATGCAGGCGGCAATAGGTACGGCGCACTTTGCCTTCTATGATTCGTTGACTGCCGCAAACAGCAAGAACATGAGCCTGCTGCACTCCTTGCCCGAGACGTCTCCTGGGGTGCTCGACACGGCGGTTGCCGAGCGACGCATGGAGGAAGCGCTTCGGCAGATGCACCTGCTGCAACAGGCTATGGATGCCGCCTTGGAGCAGGTCAGACGCGCGAATGCCTGCATGTGGGAGTTTTTGTCTTCGAACATGCCGGATGGCGGGGAGTTTGAATGGAACCCCATCGATGAGGGTCCAATAGTCGAGCACTATCAGGCTCTCATAGACGGTCAGAGGGCCGTGGCGCAGGCGAACAAGATGATTCTAAGGAGGGCAAGCGAGTACGATCGCAAGTCTCTCGAAGCGTACCGCGGCGTAGAGGTCTCATACCTACGGCAGGCAATGAGCTCCTCGAGTTCGTTCGCGTCAAGGGGGACATGGGGCGACACCTCCTGGGTGGTGCCGCTGCGTACGCGCGTGAACATGGAGGAAGACCAGCGCTCGCATGTTGGTTTGCCGCGTAGCCAAAGCATGGTGAGGCAGTTCCTTCGTGGTGATCTAAAGGAGGAGACCTCCGCATTCAAGGGGCAGACGGATGCGTCCTCGGTGCTTTGGGGCATTCCAATCTCTGGTGCCGCGACCGGCGAAATCCTTGGACTGGCGCTCAGCCTCGTGCCCTATGGCAAGGGCTCAAAGGAGTCGAAGGACAAGACCAAAGACTCTTCCACGTTTGGAGGGACGGCAGAGCTGGAGCTCTACGGCGCGAAGGGAAAGCTGGAGGGGTCATACGGCCTGCTTGCCGGCGACACCGAGATCAAGGCGTTGGTGGGTGCCCTTAGCGGCTCGTTGGGTGCGTCCCTTGTGTCTGGCGGGACGTTATCGCCAAGTGCGGAGGCGAGTGCCGCGGCAGAGGGTAGCGTGCTCGCGTCCCAAACCAACATCTCATTGGGCGACGACGAGACCGACCTGCACGCATCGGCAGAAGGCAAGGCGCTTACGGCAGAAGCCGAAGCAAAGATAAGCGCAGGCACACAGGGGGTCGAGGCACGCCTTGGTGCCGAAGCCTATGCGGTTACGGGAGAGCTGAGCGGAGGGTTTACGATGCTGGGCGTCAAGGTGGATGCGAGCGTGGAGGCAAAGGCCGCCGGTGCGGGGGCAAAGCTTGGCGGAAAGCTGGATGCCTCCTCTGCGGAGGGGGAGCTTGCCGTGGGATACGGACTCGGATTGGGCGCGAAGGTAAAGGTCGACTGGAGCGGCGCGATCGAAGCCCTGGGGCTTGGCGAGGACTGGTCCAGTTGGTGGGAAAACCTGCGTTAGACCTCGATCTTATCTTTAATTGACGGAAAGAAAGGAAGGCGAACATGTACGAGAATCTTTTGCCCATCGGTTCGGTGGTGCTTTTGAAGGGCGGCAACAAGCGCATTATGATCACGGGCCGCATACAAGCCCGCGTGGGGGAGAAGAGGGTGTATGACTATTCTGCCTGCTGGTATCCGGAAGGCATCATACGGCCGAAGGAGATGGTCTTCTTCGATCACGAATCCATAGCGCGACTCTTCTTCGTGGGATATCAGGACGAGGAGGAACTGGAGTTTAGGGCCAATACTCTCGCTGCCCTTGGGGATCTGTACGTGGACGATGACGGTCAGATTGCGCAGAGGTAAGGAGATGGTCGACGAGGAGCGAACCCGTGAGGACCTTATGGCCATGCGACGCGAGCATCAAGACCTTGTGAGCGGTCTCGTGCAGGAGGGACGCAGGGAGCTGCGGTTGCTGGACGAGCAAATCATGCTATTGGGAGTGAGCTGCCCCAACAAGCTGTATGCCGCGCGAGAGCGCGTGCTCACCACCTTGGTACGCATGGACCGGTCGTTTGCAGAATACGACGACGACTTTGGCAAGTGGCTGGGTAGGTAGGTGGCTTAGGGGACGATGCACCCAAACTAAGGGACAGTCCCCAAGCTCGGGTTTTCCAACCCGAGCTTGGGGACTGTCCCTTAGTTTGGGCAGCGCACCCGAGGGCCAGCCTAACGTTACCTGCCGCGGCGGGCGACGTCGGCAAGGGGTGCGGCGTTCCAGGAGGCGCTGGGTGCGCCCATAACGCGGGTCTCGCACTGGGCGCGAGCCACGGCCTCGTAGGCAATCTGGCTGCCTTCGCTGTCGCACTTGTACTGGCTTGCGCGGTCTTGTGCGATGCCAAGACGTCCGGCTTCCTTGGCTGCGTCGATGTTGGCCCCAAGGAACAGGAACTCCCAGCCGTGCCTGCGCTTCTTCTCGATGAGGCGCTTAACCTCCTTGTAGGTGCGGTGCGTGCTGGCGTTCTCCATGCCGTCGGTAATGATTACGAACACCATGTGCTCTGCGCGATGATCCTTGGGTAGGATCTTTTGCACCTTGGTGTGATAGCGAATGGCATCGCCCACGGCATCGAGCAGGGCCGTGCATCCACCCACGCGATAGTCGTTTGTGGTGAGCGGGCGCACCTTGTCCAAGGGCTGGCGATTGAGCACCACCTCGCTGGTGTTGTCAAAGAGCACAAGGGATACGAGCACCTCTCCCTCGATCTCACGGTTCTTCTGAAGCGTTGCGTTGAGCCCTCCGATGGTGTCGGCCTCCAATCCGCACATCGACCCGCTCTTGTCTACCACAAACACGAGTTCGGTTAGGTTCTTCTTCATGGCGTCCTCCTTTGTTTCGTATTCTTGCCACACCATGAAGTCTAGGGAGGAGGGGTGCCCAATAGGTCAACTGGCAGGGGACAAACGCGGCCTAAAACTCGTCCTGCGCGGCGGCCACGAAGCCCGTGTCGAAGGCAATGTGACAAGTGGAGTAGGGCATGACGTCATACACCGCTTCCTCGATGCGCTGTCTTAGGTTCTCGTCTGGCTCTTGTCCTGCGGGCACCATGCAGTCAAACGAGAGCTTGAGGCCTTCGTCGCATGTGTCGATGCGGAGGTCGTGGATGGTGAGGTTCGAATCCACCGTCGTTACCGCGGCTTGCACGAGCTGACGCGGATCGATGCCTTTCGTACGTTTGGTGACGATGGGGTCGTAGTGCAAGACGATGGCCAAACCTTCGTCGTTGCGCAGGTCCCGCTCGATCTGGTCGATGGTCGCATGCGTCTTGAGCGGGTCTTCCTCTGCGGCCATCTCCACGTGTGCGCTCGCGAACAGGCGTCCGGGACCGTAGTCATGCACCATAAGGTCATGTGTGCCCAACACTCCCGGATACGAGAGTATGCGGTCGTGAACCCGTGCGACCAAGGCGGGGTCTGGCGTCCTGCCCAGTAGGGGATTCACCGTGTCTCGAATCAGGTCCACGCCGCCCCACATTACAAAGAGTCCCACGCCCAACCCCAGAACGCCGTCAAGCTCCAGATGGGCATAGCGCGAGAGGAGCGCTCCTACAAGCACGGCTGTGGTGGCAAGGGCATCGTATTTGGCATCCTTGGAAGCGGCCTCCAATGCCTGCGAGTCAATTTTCTTGGCCACTTTGTGGTTGTAGCGTGCCATCAAGAGCTTTGCGATTGCAAAGAGCGCGAGCAAAGCGAGTGACAAGTTCGTGTGGCTCACGGGAACCGGTGCCACTATGCGGCCGATGGACTCGCGTATGAGCTCGATGCCAGCCACAAGCACCAGTATGGCCACGGTCAGGCCAGCAAGGTATTCCATGCGTCCGTGGCCAAAGGGATGCCCGCTGTCGGCAGGCTTGCTGGCCAGCTTGAAGCCCAAGAGCGTCACTACGTTGGCGGCCGCGTCCATGGCGTTGTTTACGGCATCGGCGATCATGGACACCGATCCCGCCATGGCGCCCAGTATGCCCTTGCCGAGCGCGAGGGTCAGATTGCAGCATATCCCCACCACGCTTGCCTTCCTGCCGATCCTCAGTCGCTCTTGCGCATCCATGCGCTACCCCAAAAGTGGCTGATCGAAGGCGTATAGGGCTAAGTTGATCTCGTAGATGTCGTAGACGTGGTGCAACAGGTAGTATTCCACGATCACATCGCGCTTGTTGGCGTGGGTCAGCGCGTATCCGGCGCGCTCGAGCAGAAGGCGGGTCTCGTCCACCGTAAGCTCCAAAGCCACGGCAAGTGCGAGCACGGTGTGCTTCTTTGGCTGGTAGTGCTTGTTTCCACGTATCTTCGAGAAGTGCTGCCGGCTTAGGTTGGCGCGCTTGTAGACCTCGCTGTCTTTGAGCCCACGTTCGTCAATCATGCGCAGCAGTGTGGTCGAGAAGGACTCGTCCAAGTTGGAGAGAAGCCGCTCAAGGAATCCACGGCGTTGTGGCCTCTCCGCTCGGTGCTTCGATGGAGCGGAAGCCGCAGGCGCTCCCGCCAATGGTGCCGTTGGCGCGAACTGGGTCCTCATGGGCATGCCTGGTGCCGGGGCAGCGGCGTCTTCCTGTATGTCCTCTTGTATCGGTTGATTGGCGAGCGACTCGTAACCCTTGGCTTCGCGTGAGCGCTCCCATGCCCGACGTCTGAGGTAGGGACTCTCGCTCACATAGTGATCGTCGATGTATTCCGCCACATCGGAGAAGCGACCCCTTCCCGCGCGCAGGGACTCCGCATCGAAGATGGTGAGGTATACGTCCATGTCGTGCTCATCCAAAAATGAGCGGATTTCCGTAAGGGCCACGTCTATTGCCTGCTCCTTTGGGTATCCGTATATACCCGACGAGATGAGGGGAAAGGCTATGGACGTATCGCCTATCTCGAGCGCAAGGGTTAGCGCCGAGCGATAGCAGCTGCGAAGCGCCTCTTCCTCGCCATTGTTTCCACCTTGCCATATGGGACCGACCGTATGTATCACGTGCTTTGCCGGCAGTCGGAATGCCGGCGTTGCCACCGAAGACCCGGTGGGGCAGTGACCGATTTTGTCGCAAGCAGCTTGGAGTTCCGAAGGCCCTGCCGCGGCAAAGATGGCACCGCATACGCCGCCGCCATGGCGAAGCCATTCGTTGGCTGCGTTTACGATTGCGTCCACCTGCGTGCGGGTAATGTCGTTGCGCACAATGCTCAGGGGCATGGCTGCATCCTTTCGGTTAAACGTCGCGTGGCCGATTCTTGCTACTGCGTACTGCCTATCTTATTTGCCCGCTTGGTCTCATACATGTTTTTGTCGGCTATGGCGATGACCTCTTCCATGCTCGGGCAATCCTCGCGGGCCACCGCATACCCAACGGAGACGCTGGGAATGCGCTGGTCCCTTGCCTTCTCCTTGGCCACAAGGCCGTTGAGCGTGGACGTGAGCTGCTCGACGTCGTCCTGCCGCTTCGTGAGCACGGCCATAAACTCGTCGCCACCCGTTCTGTAGCACAAACCCGCGGTTCCATACGAACGCCTTATGAGGTCTGCGATGGTGGAAAGGCATATGTCTCCGTATGCGTGGCCATAGGTGTCGTTTACGTGCTTGAAGTCGTTTACGTCCATGACAACGACCGTGCAGGGGAGTGGCGGATGTGCCAGAAACTCGTCGTAGCTGTGTCGATTGAGCAACTTGGTGAGTGCGTCGGTACGCAGGATCATGTCGGAGTAGAACTGGAAGTACAGCAACACTGCCATGACGACCGCAGGCCACGTGGTGCGGATGGTGCCGTCGTACACCTGCACTCCCACGCCCGCAAACATGACGCAGAGTATGGCAAGGATGGAGGTTATGTTTACGCTCTGGTAAATGTGTCCCGCGCGAATGGACTCAACCGACAGATAGATGGCTGAGGTGGTGTAGCAAATCATGTAGACAATGTAGAGTGGGCCACGATGATAGGTGTTGGCGGCATCCACCCAAAACACGAATCCGCCAAAGAGCGAGACAGCCTCAAACAAGGCGTGGAGTCCCAAGACCACGAAGATCCAACGCACGCGCCGTTCGGGGAAGATGGTCTGCGAGATGGCGACCGGTATTATGGGCGCTACGGCAAACGTAAGCATGGTCGATATGGCTTGGAACGGACCGAAGGTGGGAAACTGGCTCGAAAACGAGAAGTTGAACCAGTCTACGAGCGCGATGCAAAAGAGGGCGGCGCAACTGGCGAGGAAGACTATGCGAGCCTGTCGTCCGATGGTGCGGTTTTGCGCCACAAGGATGGCGCCTGCAACAAGGAAGAGCAGGGTGATGAGCGTGAACCCCGCGAAGTTTGCCAGTGTGGTGCTCAGTTCCATGCGCGTCGGGCCCCTCCTGCTACGCGGATTGCCTTACCTGTATTGTAACCGAGCGACGTATGCTATTTTGGAGTATCCCGCAGGCGCTGCGACCTAGGCTTGGGGCGGTTGTCGTCCACGCTCCCGCATCCTCGGTGCGGCCCGCAGGCGGCTCCGCGCTCGCATCGCTCGTTCACTCCGTGAGTCGCCACTTGCGGGTCGCATCGAGGGTGTGGGAGCGTGGACATGGGGCGAGTAGTTTAGGATCCGATGGGGGCACGATGGCACGACGAGATGCGACAGACGCGCTTGGTAGGGCAATGTATGCCCTCATTTGCTCGCATGACGGGGTGAGTGCGCGCGAGATCGCACGCACGCTGGGCGTTACGCGCAAAGAGGTGAACCAGCGTCTATATACCTATCCTTTCATCCGTGACCTGTGCTTTAGGGACGAAGACTATTTGTGGTATGGCACCATCGGGCAAGGATACCCGCACGTCGGACTGCGTGAGTACTGCGGGTGGTACGCGACGGTGCGCGAGTTTATGGCGTGCGACGAGGACGAGTGGCTGGACGAGCTGAAAGGTGGGTGCGCTCGCATTGGACGCAGCCTCAACGATGCCCGAGGGCTTATCCATTCCTTTTTGGACTGTCGCTCTACGATGCGAGAGCTCTTTGAGGCGCTGCGGGCGTTTGACGTTGACTGCGAGGAATGGGAGATCGCGTTTGAGGTACGTATAAAGCGTGCCAAGTGGATTCGCATCTATGCGGACGTGCTGGTGATCACGCCCACGCATGCCTTTTCCTTGGAGTTCAAGATGAAGGATGCGATCGATTCGGAAGAAGTTGCGCAGGCGGCCAAGTACGTCCCGTATTTGGAAGTCGTGCTTGGCAGTGGGGTGGATGTGGTGGCAGCCCTCGTTCTTACGAGGGCGCGCGAGCTGTTTTGTCACGAGCCGTTGGAACGTACCGATGCGGAGGTGCCCGTCGCATCGCGAGACATGCTCTTCAACGTGTTCGACGAATACCTAGGCTTTTTGGCCTGACTTGGGGACAGTCCCCAAGTCAGGGTCGAGTCTACTCCTCCGACGTGGATCCTCCGGCATCTACCATGGACTGTGCGATATTGCGTACAACCATGTCCACGTACACGCGCGCACCCTCTGGCCGCAGATGCGTATCGTCGGCCCAGAGGTACTCGCTCATGTGTCCCTCGAGCTCTGCCGGCCAATCGACGTAATGCACGTTATCGTGTGCGTTTGCAGCCGCCTTCAGATTCTCGTTGGCGGCGTCTTGGAAGCCGTCGGGATTAACGGTCCCCACGAGGTAGAGCACCCGATCGGGCCCCACGGCCTCAATAAAGGCGTCGAGCGTCTCGGGGAAGGGCGTTGAGTTGGAAAAGCAGGCGAGCACGACGACTTTGCCCACCACTCCTTGGCCGAGATAGCCCTTTAGCACTTCCAGCGCTTGGTTGGGACTGCGGCCAATGTAGGAGTCAAAGAGGCCGTCGGGCAAACGACCCTCCCAACCCTTTTGGTTGGCGACGAATTCGTTGCCAGCGTCACCTGGGACCGAGTCGCCAATAAGAACGGGATCGCGCTTTCCGGAGGACACTTCCTTTGGGTCGGCATGCACGATGGTCTCTTGGGTTACCTCGACGGGCTTTTGAGTTTCTGCGACAGACGAACTGGAGCTGCTCTGCGCCTCTTGTTGCTTTTGCGTTGAGGAGGAGCTCGAGCTCTGTGGCCTTATGCTCGACGACGAGAGGTCCATGGCGGAATTCGCTGCGGCTCCCGTACTCACAATGGCGTGTTCGGGCACGAGCGTCTCGTCGGGAATTGTGGTGAGTGCCGTATAGGTATACACACCCGCGCAACCAATTGCCAGAGTTGCGACTGTGCCCAGCAGTATCTTTCGGTTACGCCCTGGATGTTCGCCCTCGCTTTGCGAGCCCGCTGCCTTGCTAAGTTGAAACGGCCTCTCGAAGAGCTGGAGCGAGATCTCGGCGGCCACAAACGCCGCGCCGACCGCAGCAAGGCGCATCCACCACTCCGTCGTCGACTTATTGGCGGCCATAAGCAGGATGATGGGGTAGTGCCACAGATAGAGCGCGAACGAGCGGGTTCCCAGCACCCTTAGCGGTGCCAGCCCCAGCAACAGCCCCATCAGGCTGCGTGGTGCCAAAAGAGTTGCGGCAAGGAGGGTGGTAACAACGGCAAAGGCAAACATGCCGCCCCGGTACCACAGGTACGAGTCGGCAGGGATAAGAACCATGGCTGCGACGAGCCCTGCGAAGGACAGCAGACCGAGCAAATGCGACCATACGGTAGCCCGCACCGTGTCCTCGGGCGCACCCTTTTCTATTGCCTTCTTGTCTGACTTTACGAACATACGAGCAAGGCCCTGCGGGCCGCTTCCCAGCGGGAACGCGAGCGCCAGCCATGAGCCCAAGAGCAAGGCGAACGCGCGCGTGTCGGTTCCGTAGTACACGCGGCTTGGGTCTGCGCCCGGGACGTAGAGCCAAAACATCCAGGCTGCGGATGCGATCGCCAGAAGAAACGCCACTCTGCGCGCAAAGCGCTTCCCAATTTTTAAGAGAATGACGAGTACGAGCGTCCACGCAAGAAAGAACTGGAGGTCGACTCCCATGTACCACAAATGCAGCAGGGGAGAGGTGCCGCCAATCAGATCGAAGTACGAGACGTCGCGAATGATGTAGGACCAGTTGAGAAAAAACCCTACAGACGGTAGCACGTCCGGGCGCATCTTGGTAAACAACACGTGGTTGAGCGTCGCGCAAAGCACCCCAACAATGGCAACCAGAGCAAACACCGATGGCACGATGCGCAGCAGGCGCTTGCCCCAGCTGCGGAGCAAGTCGACAAACCCAGCGCTGCCCTTCGTATCGCATATTCTGGCTATGCCGTAGGTTGCAAAGTAACCGGAGAGTACAAGAAACACAACGACTCCCATGTGGCCGCTCGGCAACCAGGGGAGATTGAGGTGGTAGATAATAATGGATGCTATGCACAATGCCCTCAGGCCATCTATGCCACGGGCTCTTGGTTTTGCCACGCTAGGTTGCATGTATGCTCCTGTGGTGTTGCGTTTGAACTGTGATTGGCTATTACTTTACCAGCTGCGGCTTGAAAAAATGGCCTCATCCTGCCAAAGGACTATAGAATTTGCGTTTAGTGAAGAGCCCACGTCTATGATTCGCTGGTTTGCCGAGCCCCTAAAGCGTAGGCCGAGTTCCTTTTGGGTCTGCACGAAGGGTCCATCGACCAGTACGTCTATGCTTTGCAGAATAGGCATGAGCCATTTGGTGTGGGCTCGGCAGCTCTCATTCATGAGCTGCTCCCACGTAAAGCCGGACCACAGCCATATGCTGGCGTCTGGCTCTTCCTTGCGAACGCGCTCCAAAAAAGGCGCGAGTGCCTCCTGATTCTCGGGTTCTAGGGGCTCGCCGCCAAGTATTGAAAGGCCGTTTACGTATGGGGTCTTGAGCGACTCGATAATCTGATCTTCGACTTCTCGGGTAAAGGGCCGACCTGCCGCAAAGTCCCATGCCTCCGCATTGAAGCACCCAGGGCATCCGTGCCTACAGCCCGATACGAAAAGCGTGGTACGAACCCCTGTGCCATTTGCAATGTCACATTGCTTGATCTCTGCGTAGTTCATGGTTACTCCTTGCGAGACGCATGGCTAGCACTCTTTTTACCCCTCAGACGCCCCTACCGTCGCTACATGGGCACTCTGGCCCTGTCGCACCGAGGAGATTCGCGACTGCGCGCATGCGTTTACAGCGAAAGAGGCCCTCGACGTCGTCTCTGAACGAGTTCCGCAGCGAAGCGAGGACTGTTCGAGTTCAGAGACGACGTCGAGGGCCTCTACGTGGTTTTACAGGTGCAGCACG
The DNA here is from genome assembly GCA_902803315.1 of uncultured Coriobacteriaceae bacterium. Classification (GTDB taxonomy): domain Bacteria; phylum Actinomycetota; class Coriobacteriia; order Coriobacteriales; family Atopobiaceae; genus RUG440. The sequence continues at coordinate 33,006 of CADCPM010000006.1, read as the reverse complement.
CGGTCGCGAATCTCCTCGGTACGGCCCTGGTTCCAGAACTGGGTGCCAATGTAGCCGCAGGTGCGTCGCGCCACGTTCATCTTCGATTGGTCGCGATTGCCGCAGTGTGGGCATTCCCACACCAGCTTGCCGTCGTCCTCAACGATGTCGATCTGCCCGTCGAAGCCGCACACCTGGCAGTAATCGCTCTTCGTATTGAGCTCGGCGTACATGATGTGGTCGTAGATAAACTGCATGACGCTGATTACAGCCTCGAGGTTGTCTTGCATGTCGGGCACCTCGACGTAGGAGATGGCTCCGCCGGGCGAGAGGTGCTGGAACGTGCTCTCGAACTGGAGCTTGGTAAAGGCGTCGATCTCCTCGGTTACGTGTACGTGGTAGCTGTTGGTGATGTAGCCCTTGTCGGTGACGCCAGGGACGATGCCAAAGCGGCGCTGCAGGCACTTGGCGAACCTGTAGGTTACGGACTCGATGGGCGTGCCGTAGATGGAATAGTCAATGTTTTCGGCCGCCTTCCACTCGGCGCAGCGGTCGTTCATGTGCTGCATGATGGAAAGGGCGAACTCGGTAGCGTGCGGATCGGTGTGGGAGTAGCCCGTCATGTACTTCACGCATTCGTATAGGCCGGCATAGCCCAGGCTAATGGTGGAGTAGCCGCCATAGAGCAGAGGGTCGATCGCCTCGCCCTTGTTTAGGCGGGCAAGAGCGCCGTGTTGCCACAGAATGGGCGCGGCGTCGGAGAGGGTTCCCAGCAAACGCTCGTGACGAGCGCGCAGCGCGCGATGGCACAGGTCCAGGCGCTCGTCGAATATCTGCCAGAACTTGTCCGTGTTCTTACCCGAGGAAAGGGCCACGTCCGGCAGGTTGATGGTAACGACGCCCTGGTTAAAGCGACCGTAGTATTTGGGCTTGCCCGGCTCGTAGTTGCCGGCACGTGCGACGTTGCCATAGCCGTTGCCGGAACGGTCGGGCGTGAGGAACGAGCGGCAGCCCATGCAGGTGTAGCAATCGCCATCGCCGTTGCCGTTGATCTTGAGCTTGAGCATCATCTTCTCGGAGATATAGTCGGGCACCATGCGCTTGGCAGTGCACTTGGCTGCCATCTTCGTGAGGTAGAAGTAGGGGCTGCCCTCGCGGACGTTGTCCTCTTCCAGCACGTAGATGAGCTTGGGGAAGGCGGGGGTAATCCAAACGCCCTTCTCGTTTTTTACGCCTTGGTGGCGCTGCTTGAGCATTTCCTCAATTATGAGGGCGAGGTCCGCCTTCTCCTGAGCGTTGCGCGCTTCGTTGAGGTACATGAGCACCGTGATAAAGGGCGCCTGGCCGTTGGTGGTCATGAGCGTTACGACCTGGTATTGGATGGTCTGGACGCCACGCGCGACCTCTTCGCGAAGGCGCTTCTCCACCATGGTGTTGATCTGCTCCACCGATGCGTGGTAGCCTATGGCCTCCATCTCGGCATACACGGAGCGGCGGATCTTCTTGCGGCTGACGTCCACAAAGGGCGCCAGGTGCGTGAGGCTGATGGACTGACCGCCGTATTGGCAGCTTGCCACCTGCGCAATGATCTGGGTCGCGATGTTGCAGGCCGTGGAGAACGAGTGCGGGCGCTCGATGAGCGTGCCCGAAATAACCGTGCCGTTTTGCAGCATGTCGTCGAGGTTCACGAGGTCGCAGTTATGCATATGCTGGGCAAAGTAGTCGGAGTCGTGGAAGTGGATGAGTCCCGCGTTATGCGCCTCCACGACGTCTTGCGGCAACAGCTCGCGCATGGTGAGGTCCTTCGAGACCTCGCCTGCCATATAGTCGCGCTGCACCGAGACGACCGTGGGGTTCTTGTTGGAGTTCTCCTGCTTTACTTCCTCGTTATTGGACTCGATGAGCGAGAGGATCTTGTCGTCCGTGGTGTTCTTCTGACGACGCTGGTTTTGCAGGTAGCGATAGATGATGTAGCGACGGGCGACCTCAAAGTGGTCGAGGGCCATGAGCTGGTCCTCCACGAGGTCCTGGACCTCCTCCACCGTTACGGTGTGACCGGCGCTCGCACATTGGTCCTCTACGTTGAGCGCCGCAAACTGAATCTCACGCTCTGTGAGGCGATCCTCTTCTGGCGCTTCGCCATTGGCGCTGGTAATGGCGTTAACGATCTTGCTCGTGTCGAAGGTGACCTCCGAGCCGTTTCGTTTGATGATTTTCATCTGTGCTCCTCGACCTCGTGACGTCCTATGCTCGTCTGTGCAAACAAGGGCACCTGCATGCCCTTGGGGGTGTGCCGTTTGAGTGCAATGTTGTGCGTTTGGAGTGCTGCGTGATTTGGTCCCGCGTTGTGTTGCGAGAACTACTATGCCACAACTGGTAGTGTCGAAATAAGATGAAAACCACAATATGCTGTTGAGATGTCCGTTGATACCCTGTAGATAACCGTTGTAATCGCAGGTTGGGAGCGAGCGAAAAACCGGGGCTCATATCGAAACTTCAACCGAATATTTTTTTGTGGCATTAAGCATCTTCAAAAGTCCTCCGTCTGCCGAAAAGAGACTGGATTTTGGCTGCCCTTCACGCTCCCGCGCCGGCCCGCAGGCGGCGACTCACGAAGTGAGCGAGCGAAGCGAGCGCGAAGCCGCATGCGGGCCGGCGCGGGAGCGTGAAGGGCGGGCCGCGCCAAATGCCCGACCCGCAGGCGGCGGCTCACGAAGTGAGCGAGCGAAGGGCAGATGCTATGATGTGGCGGGGAAGGGAGTGGAACCGATGCGCGTACGGGATGGACACAGCAAGGGCAAAGGTATGTCCTTCGGTGAATTGGGACTCTCTGCTGTGGCCCTAGAGGCTGTGGAGAAGCTGGGCTATAGCAGTCCGACGCCCGTGCAGGAAGCAACGATTCCTGCCGTGTTAAGCGGTCGTGACGTTATGGCTGCCGCGCAGACGGGAACGGGCAAGACTGCGGCGTTCCTGCTGCCCGTGATGGATCGACTTGGCGCGCAAAGCCATACGCGAGCCCCACGTGTGCTGGTAGTAACCCCAACGCGCGAGCTCGCGCTTCAGATCGCAGGGGTTGCGGAGGTCGTGGGCTCCTCAAGTGGCCATAGGTCGCTTGCAATCGTGGGCGGCGTCGGCATGGAGTCCCAGCGAAGGGAGCTCGAGCGAGGCTGCGACATTGTGGTTGCCACGCCAGGAAGACTGATCGACCTCTTGGAGCAGGGCTGCGTGGAGCTGGGCGAAGTCGAGGTGCTTGTGCTCGACGAGGCAGACCGCATGCTGGACATGGGCTTCCTTCCGTCTGTGCGGCGGATCGTTGAACGGGTGCCCAAAAGGCGCCAGACGCTGCTCTTCTCGGCGACGCTTGGCTATAAGGCGCTCAAGCCGATCTTGGAGCTCACGCACGATCCGGTGCGCGTGGAGGTGGACCCGCAGGGGAGTGTGGCAGAGTCCATAGAGCAGTATGTGCTGGCGGTCGTGCCAGAGGCAAAGAAGCGCGTGCTGGTTGAGGTGCTGCGACGTGAGGGACCACAACGAGTCCTGGTGTTCGTGCGCAGGAAGCATCGGGCCGACCACCTGAGCCGCATCCTCCAAAAGAAGGGGTTCTCGAGCGGTGCCGTGCATGGCGACCGCACGCAAGGCCAGCGATCGCGTGCCTTGGCGCAGTTTGCCTCGGGCAAGACGGAGGTGCTCGTGGCAACCGACGTCCTCGCGCGTGGGATCGACATCCCTGAGGTCGCCTATGTAGTGAATCTGGACGTCCCGCACGAGGCGGAGGTGTACGTCCACCGAATCGGCAGGACTGGTCGCGCCGGTGGGTGCGGTTGGGCGCTTACGCTGTGTTCGAAAGAGGAGTATGCGGACTTGTGTCGCATCGAGCGACTCACGGGAACGACCATCGCCCTCTATCCCCGCGCCGATGGCATTGACTGCGGCGACCCCGAACCCTATCTAGGCTCGAAGAGATGTTCGCGCGGGTGCAGGAAGGAGCGCTAAAGATGGGAATTGCTGAGCTTCTGCTCATTGCCGCGGGCCTTTCCATGGATGCCTTCGCCGTATCCGTGTGCAAGGGCTTGGGAATGCGTCGCCTTAACGTGCGCGTGGCCTTGGTGCTCGCTGGGCTGTTTGGGCTGTTCCAAGGTGGGATGCCCGTTCTGGGATGGCTTTTGGGATCGCGCTTCTTGTGGCTCATCGAGCCGGTGGACCACTGGATTGCCTTTGGCCTGTTGGCGTTTATCGGAACGAAGATGATCGTCGACGCGGTACGGGGCGAGGAGGAGGATGCGGGCGCGACGGACCATGTGGCGTGGGGCGAGTTCCTCATGCTTGCCGTAGCCACCTCCATAGACGCGCTTGCCGTGGGCATCTCGTTCGCGGCGCTGCATGTGGAGATAGTGCCGTCGTGCATCACCATTGGAATCACGACCTTCGTGCTCTCGCTCATAGGCGTGGGCGTGGGGCATGCGTTTGGTTCGCGCTTCGAGCGCCCGGCCCAGATTTTGGGCGGTATCGTTCTCATTCTCATCGGCGTCAAGGTGCTGCTTGAGCACTTGGGGCTTGCGTTTTTGGTGTGAGCGAGAGGGGCCTCGGAGCATACATATGTGGGATCGCGCGACTGTAGAATGCCTAAACATGCCGCTTGCGCTTGCAAATCTGCATTCCGTCGCTCGCAGTTGGCACAAAAGTGGCACAATATAAGCGCAATCGATGGGGCGTGGCCTCTTAAGATGGAACGAAAGGGAAGCTGTTATGGCAGACACTCAAAAATTCAGGCTAGTGACTCGCAGCGACTTCGACGGGCTCGTGTGCGCGATGATCCTTAAGGAAAAGGGACTCATAGACGACATCAAGTTCGTACACCCCAAGGACGTCCAAGACGGGAAGATAGACATCACCTCACGCGACATTACGACGAACCTGCCCTTCGACCCGCGCGTTGGTTTGGCGTTCGACCACCACGAGTCGGAGCTCACGCGCAACAAGGACGTGGACTACGAGGGTCGCTATATCATCGACGGCGACGCAAAGAGCGCCGCGCGCGTTGTGTACGACTACTATGGCGGCAAGGAGGCGCTCCCCAACATCAGCGACGAGCTCATGTGGGCCGTGGACAAGGGCGACTCGGCCGACTTCACGCTGGAGGAGATTCTCAACCCCACGGGCTGGGTCCTCATGAACTTCCTCATGGACGCCCGCACGGGCCTTGGGCGCTTCCGCGAGTTCCGCATCTCCAACTACAACCTCATGATGAAGCTCATTGACGAGTGCCTGGACCACACCATAGACGAGGTGCTGGCCGATCCGGACGTCGCCGAGCGCGTGGAGCTCTACTTCGATCAGCAGGAGCTCTTCAAGGAGCAGGTGGGGCGCCTTGCGCGCGTAGATGGACGCGTGGTGGTACTCGACCTGCGCGACGAAGAGACGATCTACGCAGGCAACCGCTTTATGGTGTACGCAATGTATCCCGAGACGCAGATCTCGGTGCACGTGGCTTGGGGCTTCCGTAAGCAGAACACGGCCGTGATGATCGGAAAGTCCATCTTGGACAAGCGCAGCAATGCGAATATTGGTGAGCTTTGCCTGAGCTATGGCGGCGGCGGTCACGCCAATGCCGGTACGTGCCAGATCGACAACGACAAGGTCGATGACGCGCTGCCCGATATCATTGCTAAGCTCAATGCAGACTGCACGCCGCTGGGCGAGTAGTCGAAGACGAGCTGCAATACCAAAATAGGGGAGAGACCATGCCAGGCAAGCGCTCAGAGGTCATATCGTGGGACGAGTTCTTCATGCGCGTGGCGATTGCCGCCAGCTTGCGCAGCAAAGACCCCAACACGCAGGTGGGTGCTTGCTTGGCTGGTACGGACCACAGGATCTTGTCGGTGGGCTACAACGGGACGCCACATGGGCTCGACGACGACGAGTTTCCCTGGGATACCACGGAAGACCCGCTTACCGACAAGCACAACTACGTGATTCATGCCGAGGCGAATGCCATTCTGAACTATCGTGGGTCCCTGCGTGAACTCACGGATGCCGTGGCGTACGTGACGCTCTTTCCCTGCCAAGAGTGCGCCAAGATGCTGGTGCAGGCGGGAATACGCGAGGTGGTGTACCTCGATGACAAGTACGCGGATACCATAGGCAATGCCATCTCGAAATCGGTGCTCGATCGCTGCGGCGTTTCGTATCGCCAGATAGAGCTGCCCAGGCAGGCGCTGGACTAGCAAAGATGGCGAGACGTGCCGTTGGGGGATACTTCCCTTGGGGTACATTTTGATGTACCCCAAGGGAAGTATCCCCCAACGGCACGCTGATGCAGGCTCGTATGCGAAGCTTAGTCTATTGAGCTTGGAAGGCGCGAATCTTCTGAACGACCGATGCATAGAGCTCTCTGAACTGGTCAACGAGTGCATCGACGTCCGTCTGTGCCCGCAAGTTGCTGTTTCCCGGGCGCAGGGCTTCGCAAATTTGAGAGGCAAGTGAGCAGAGGTCGGTGAGCGCGAGGTTGGCGCAGACGCCCTTTGCGGTGTGCGCCGCCTTGAATGCCGCATCCTCGTCGCCCCGGTCCCATACGGCAATGAGGTCGCTGCACGACTCGTCGTCGAGGAATCGGATTATAAACCGCTCCACGAGACTGTCCATGCTCAGACGGGAGAGGGCCTCCTCGTAGTTGCCGCCAATCTGCGCGTAAAGCTCTTTGGTGGTCATAGATCGCTCCTTACGATACGTATTCCTCGAACTGCTTTTGTTCCAGGGGCTTGGCAAAATAGTACCCCTGAATCATGTCGCAGCCAAGCTCCCGAAGCCGTTGCGTCTCCTCTTCGGTTTCCACGCCCTCGGCAACGGTCTTGAGGTCCAAAAAGCCCGCCATCTGGATGGCAGACCGCACGATGCGATAGTCGTCAAGACTCGCCGCCTGACGAATGATGCTCATGTCCAGCTTCATGACGTCAAGGGGGAGCATGTTGAGCGATGCGAGCGAAGAGTATCCCGAGCCAAAGTCATCCAGCTCGATTACGAACCCGTCGTCCCTGAGCTCCTGCAGGGCCGCCACTACCAGATCGGGGTTGTCGGTGTAGGCGGTCTCGGTTATCTCGATGTGCAGCAGGCTGTGATCGACGCCACATCTGTTGGCGATCTGCGCGATTTGCTGTGCAAGGTCTGCGGTGTCGAAGTCCAGGCGCGACACGTTTACCGATATGGGCACGACACGCAGGCCTTGCTCGCGGCAGCGTACGATCTCCTTGCAAGCCTCTTCGAGCACATAGAAATCGAGGTTCGTTATAAACCCGTTGCGCTCGAAGAGGGGGATGAAGAAGTCCGGTCGCACGAATCCCAGCTCGGGATGGATCCAACGCACCAATGCCTCGGCGCCGCCGGTCTCTCCCGTATGCAGGTCGTATTTTGGTTGGTAGTACACGATGAACTGCTTTTCGGCAAGCGCCTGCTCCATGGTCTCTACGATTACGTGCTCACGCACCTGCCTCGCATGCAGGTCCTCGGTGTACCATGCCACGGATACGCCGAATGTCTCACGCACCTGCTCGAGTGCCGTTACGGCACGGTCGCATGTGAGGGACACCGCAAGGCCATGGTTGACGTTCTCCACGATGCCAAACTTAAGGCTCATGTTCGTTGCGATGAGGCCGTGAGACACGCCCATGAGCGCGTCGGTCCAGCTTCTGCTGTCCTGATGCTCAATAAGAAAGGCAAAGGTGCTGTTGGCGATTCGGCCGCCTGCCACGACATCGGGAAGGGTAAAGCTCAATCGCTTGGCGAGCTCCTGCAACATGCGGTCGCAGTTCGCCTTGCCGTAGCGATCGCTCAGGGCCTTGAAGTTGGTTATGTCGCTGCACACCATGTCGTAGGCGCCCGCTTGCGAGCTAGAAAGGAAGTCGTGCATGTAACGGTAGAAGAACTCGCCGCTGTAGAGCTCGGTGAGGTGGTCCCAGGTAAGTTGGTTGACTATGGAGGCCGACTCGCGAAGGTGGATTATGTTGTTCACGCGATTTACGATGATCTCCACGTTGTATGGCTTAACGACAAAGTCGTTTGCGCCCAAACGCAGGCATTCGATCTCGTCTTCGCGAAGATCGCTTGCCGTGGTTACGATCACGGGCACGGAATCGAAGCGCTCGTCGCTGCGCTTCTGACGCAGGAACTCAAATCCGTCGCAGCGCGGCATGTATACGTCTAACAGCACGAGCGACAGGCTGCTGTAGTTCTGCCGCAACTGCTCCAATCCCTCCAGGCCGTCTTTTGCCTCCAGAACGTTGAACTCGTCGGCAAGAATGGAATGGAGCATCTCGCGGTTGACGTCGTTGTCTTCCACAATAAGAACGTTGCGCCTTGGCTTGCCCGAATCGCTTTTCGCACTATAGCCCATACATACCATCCGTTCCTTCGCACTCTGAGTGAATGATAGCACAGGGACTGTTGGCTGATGAGAGAGGGGGCGGTCCCTTGCCATCACTCGCAGGCTTGCTGTATGCGACGGCGCAATTCGTCGATGCCCGTTCCCTTTTGGGCGGAGGTTACGACCATGTTGTTGCGCGGTACAGAGAGTTGCTTGGAAAGCCGAGCCGCCTGTTGGTCCTGCTTGGAGCGGCTGAGCTTGTCGGCCTTGGTGAGGGCAACAACAAAGGGGAGCTCCGAATGCTCCAGGAAGTCGAGCATCTGGGCATCGAGCTTCTGCGCGTCGTGACGTATGTCCACCAGCGCCACCACAAGGTTGAAGCTGCGCTCTTGCTCGAAGTAGCCTGCAATGAGGTCTGCCCAGCGTTGGCGCTCCGCACCCGACACCTTGGCATAGCCATAGCCGGGCAGGTCTACCAGACGTATGCCATCCGCCTCGTAGAAGTTGATGTTGGCCGTCTTGCCAGGCTGGCTGGAGGTCCGGGCCAGGGCCTTGCGCTGCACGAGCTTGTTTATGAGCGAGGACTTGCCAACGTTTGACCGTCCGACGAATGCCACCTCGGGCGTAGTGGAGGGCGGCAGCTGCTCGGCCTTGCCATATGCCGCCTCAAAACGGGCTGAGTTGAAGTTAATAGACATGCGCACCTCCTTGTCCCTCTCATCCTAGCAGACGCCTTCCAGTTCGTTCTGTGTTAACAAAGTGCGTGTATATTCTGACGATTCGGTTACACGCGCATTCCATGGTTAAACTAATAAAGATTTGTGGTCTTTATGACAGAAGGGACGCATCCCTATGGCAAAGCGGACGGACGTACACAAGGTAATGATTATTGGCTCTGGCCCCATCATCATTGGCCAGGCCTGCGAATTTGACTACTCGGGAACGCAGGCGTGCAAGGCGCTGCGAAGCCTGGGCTACGAGATCGTGCTCGTAAACTCCAACCCGGCGACCATCATGACCGATCCGGACACCGCGGATCGCACCTATATAGAGCCGCTCAATCCGGAGCGCTTGGAAGCAATCATCGCAAAGGAGCGCCCGGATGCGATCCTGCCCAACCTGGGCGGCCAGTCGGCGCTTAACCTCTCGAGCGAGCTTTCCAAGTCGGGCATTCTGGAGAAGTACGGGGTCAAGGTCATTGGCGTGCAGGTAGACGCCATCGAGCGCGGCGAGGATCGCGAGGCGTTCAAGGAGCTCATGGACGAGCTGGGCATCGAGATGGCCCGCTCCAAGGTTGCCTATTCGGTGGAGGAGGCCGTGGACATCGCACGCGACTTGGGCTATCCCTGCGTGCTGCGCCCGGCCTACACCATGGGCGGAACCGGTGGCGGCTTAGTGTACAACGTGGAAGAGCTGCGCACGGTGGTGGCGCGCGGCTTGGCGGCAAGCCCCGTGCACGAGGTGCTGGTAGAGGAGTCGGTACTCGGTTGGGAGGAGCTCGAGTTCGAGGTCGTCCGCGACTCTACGGGCAAGATGATCACGGTGTGCACCATCGAGAACATCGACCCCATGGGCGTGCACACCGGAGACTCCTTCTGCGCCGCGCCCATGCAGACCATCGACCAGGCCGTGATCGACCGCCTGCAGGAGAAGAGCTATCGCATCGTCGATGCGGTAAAGGTCATCGGCGGCACCAACGTGCAGTGGGCGCACGACCCCGTGACCGACCGCGACATTATCATCGAGATCAATCCGCGTACCTCTCGCTCCTCGGCCCTGGCGTCCAAGGCCACGGGTTTCCCCATTGCCCTCATTTCCGCCATGCTGGCAAGTGGCCTCACGCTGGCCGAGATTCCCTGCGGCAAGTGGGGAACGCTCGACAAGTACGTTCCCACGGGCGATTACGTGGTCATCAAGTTCGCACGCTGGGCATTTGAGAAGTTCAAGGGCGTTGAGGACAAGCTCGGTACGCAAATGCGTGCCGTGGGCGAGGTCATGGCCATTGGCAAGACCTACAAGGAGGCCTTCCAAAAGGCCATCCGCTCGCTCGAGCAGGGGCGCTATGGTCTGGGCTTTGCCAAGGACTTCAACAACAAGACTGCCGACGAGCTCATCGAACTCTTGCGTACGGCCACGAGCGAGCGGCAGTTCCAAATGTACGAGGCGCTTCGCAAGGGCGTGAGCATCGAGCAGCTCTTCGAGCTCACGCACATAAAGCGCGAGTTCATACAGGAAATGGCCGAGCTCGTGGAGGAGGAAGAGGCGATTCTTGCCTATGTGGCGGCCAATCCTGGCGCAGCCCTTCCCGACGAAATGCTCGTGCAGGCCAAGAAGGACGGGTTTGCCGACAAGTACCTCTCCCAACTCACGGGCATAACCGAGGCCGCCATCCGCGAGCAGCGAATCGGGCTCGGCGTTACCCAGGCTTGGGAAGGCGTGCACGTTTCTTCGACGCCCGACTCCGCGTACTATTACAGCACGTACAACGCGCCGGACAAGAGCGAACCGCTCGCCGGCAACAAGGTCATGATCCTGGGCGGTGGCCCCAACCGCATCGGGCAGGGCATCGAGTTCGATTATTGCTCGGTACACGCCGCCATTGCGTTGCGCAAGCTGGGCTTCAACACGATCATCGTCAACTGCAATCCCGAAACCGTGTCTACCGACTACGACACCTCCGACAAGCTCTACTTCGAGCCGCTGACCACCGAGGACGTGCTCTCCATCTACAACAAGGAGAAGCCTCTGGGAATCATCGCTCAGTTTGGCGGGCAGACGCCCCTCAACATCGCCAGCGAGCTGCAGGCGGCGGGCGTCAAGATCCTGGGCACCTCTCCCGAGATCATCGACCTGGCGGAGGACCGCGACGAGTTCCGAGCCACGATGGAAAGGCTCGGCATCCCCATGCCCGAGGCGGACATGGCAGTTACCGTGGAAGAGGCCCTGGAGGCAGCACATCGCATTGGCTATCCCGTTATGGTGCGTCCGAGCTACGTGTTGGGCGGACGTGGCATGGAGGTCGTCTACGACGACGAGAGCCTGCGTGCATACATGGCGGCGGCCATCGGTGTGACGCCGGACCGTCCCATCCTCATCGACCGCTTCCTGCGCCACGCGCTGGAGTGTGAGGCCGACGCCATCTGCGACGGCACGCATGCCTATGTACCTGCGGTTATGGAGCACATCGAGCTTGCGGGCATTCACTCGGGCGACTCCGCGTGCGTGCTGCCGTCCATCTCCATTACCGATAAGAACCTTGCGCTCATAAAGGAGTACACGCGTCGCATTGCCGAGGAGATGCACGTGGTGGGCCTTATGAACATCCAATATGCCATCGAGGACCACAAGGTGTTTGTTATCGAGGCCAACCCGCGCGCGAGCCGTACCGTGCCGCTCGTTTCCAAGGTGTGCGGCGTGCAGATGGTGCAGATTGCAACCGACGCCATCATGGGCGAGCTTACGGGCCGTCCGTCCCCGGTGGAAAACCTGCCCGAGGCGACCTACAAGTTCTATGGCGTCAAGGAGGCCGTGCTGCCCTTCTCGATGTTCCCCGAGGTCGACCCGATCCTGGGACCCGAGATGCGCTCCACCGGCGAGGTGCTGGGCCTGGCGCCTACCTTCGGCGAGGCGTTTTTCAAGTCGCAGGAGGCCATTGGCAGCACGCTGCCCACATCCGGCACGGTATTCATGTCGGTGTCGGATCAGAACAAGGGTGAGCTTAAGACCATCGCGCAGGAGTTCGTGGACGCAGGGCTTTCCATCATGGCCACGCGCGGCACGGCAGCTTACCTTGCCGAGCATGGCATTCCCTGCACGGTCATATTCAAGCAACGCGAGGGCAGGCCAAACATTACCGACGCCATTGCCAATGGCCAGATCGACCTCGTGGTGAACACGCCCAAGGGTGACACGCACTCCGAGACCGACGGTTCCGCGATTCGTCGTGCCGCCATCCGTGCCCACATCCCCTACGTCACCACTATGGCCGCCGCACATGCCTCGGCCGTGGGCATTGCTGCCAAGGTCGCAGGCACCGACTCGGGTGTGAACGCGCTGCAGGACATCCACGCGAGCATTGAGTAGGGGCATCTTGGCTTAGGTAACGAAACACGCCGAACAAGGGGCGACAACCTCACGGGGTTGTCGCCTTTCGCTATGTCTCTGGGCTATTTTCTGGGCTATTTGCCTAAAGACGTGCTTGCTCCTTTGTTTACGGGGATGGGTCAGGCGTCCACAACGGTGCGCAGGTCCTCGTTGCCTCGCTCCCTTGATTACGGAGATGGGTCCCTTGCCAGGATGGCCGATTCGGTGCAAAACCTTTAACATAGGTTTGTATTTTATGGCTCAGGGGAGTGGGAGGAATGATATGTTTTGTCCAAAATGCGGCAAAGAGACGTTTGGCGATGAGCAGTTTTGCAAGGACTGTGGGGCGCCGTTGCCGGTGAGCGAGGACTCCGCTAAGGAGGAGGAACCGCAGCAGGCGACCGCCTTGGACGATCGGCCGCGTCCGCAACAGGCGTCTGCCTCTGATGTGCAGCAGGATACGCGGCCCGACGTGCGGACCGATGCCGAGCAGGACCTAATGCCAAATGCCCAGCAGGATACGCAGACTGACACGCGGCCCGACGCCGAGCAGGACACGCGGCCCGATGCGCAGCCAACGAGTCCTCATGCCCAAAGATCGACAATTGGGCCCGAGGAGGACTTGCCTGCCGGCCAGAACGGTGGCCCTCAGGCAAACGAGCCCGCAAAATCGCGCAAGCCCGTCTTGATTGCGGCGATCATTGGCGCGCTGGTGATCGTGGGAGTCTTGGTGTTCGCGCTGCTTCCCAAGGGTGGCGATGCAAAGCTTAAGGCAACGGTGTCCAATGGGAACGTGCAAAGCTCGTCTTCCAACAAAAGCGAGGCAGATGAGGAGGCAGCCAAGAAGAAGTCCGCCGAGGAGGAGGCTGCCAAGAAGAAGGCTGCGGAGGAGGAAGCCGCAAAGAAGAAGGCAGCGGAGGAAGAAGCTGCGAAGAAGAAGGCTGAAGAAGATGCTGCCAAAAAGGCAGCGGAGGAAGAGGAGGCCCGCAGAGCCGCGGAGGAGGAAGCCGCGCGCAAAGAGGAAGAGGCTCGTACAACTGCGGTCAACGACGCCAATGCTCGCGGAATGTATGTTATGCAGGGTACCGTGCGCTATACGACGGTTGACGAACGAGCTGCAGAGGTTGGTGAAAGTGGCTACGCGCCAGGCATATCACTAGTGTTGCTATATCTTGATAGCCCTCAGGACTTTAACGTCCAGGGCACAGGTGGCGCTATGACGGTTAACACAGATGTGGTGTCCATTAACAATGCGGATGCGGCAGGTCTGGGCGATGCCGACGGTGTCCACGTGTGCGTTGCGGCATCCCCCAGTGATTTGTCTGCCACTTCCCGTCGTGCCAACACATATGGCTTGTTCAAGATAGGCGCAAACGTGGAGCTTCTCTACACCGACTAATCGCAGGCGTGGCGTTTACGTCCCCACGCTTGCGACGCTGTCCGCAAGCGCGGGGACGTGGCGCAACCGAGTATGCGTGTGTCGCTCAGTCCTTTTGGAGGATGAGGCGCGGCATGGGGACCGTGGCGCCTATTACGGCGGCGACTCCCATCCAAATGATGCCGTCTGCGGGGAAGCAGAGGAACAGAATGCCGAGCGCCACAATTGGCTTTCGGAGGACGCCTGCAAGATAGGCGGCGGTGGTGACCGTTACCATGAGCATAGGGTCTGCGCCGCAGAGCATCGCGATGCCATAGCCTGCTGTGACGCCGGCAAAAATGGACGGGAACAGATCTCCGCCTACCCATCCCATCTTGATGCACATGGGAGTTATGAGTGCCTTGAGCACGCCGGTGGCCAAAAGCGCGAAAGCCGTCCAGGTGGGCCAGCTCTCCATGAGCTCCTCGCACTGCACCTCGCCGGGAAACAGGACGTAGGGGAGTGCGCACGCGACTGCGCCCATGGCAATGCCGGCAAGTATGGGTTTGACGATCACCCCGCTGGGCCTTTTCGACATCTGCTCACCAACCATGCCAAAGGCGTACTCGGAGGCATGAAAGAGAAATGCCATCGCGTAGGCCAGTGCGAGGCACGGCAACGCCCAAAGGAAATCTTGGCCCGAGGCGGCTATGTGCTCAAAGCGAGGCAGGCCGCTCGAGGGGCCAAAGAGGGCCGTAAAGAGCCGAATGCCGCCAAACGCGCCAAACGCCGCGGCTATGTAGAGAACCGCCTTGGTGCGTCGACGCATGTCGTAGTCGTTCACGTCGAGCTCGTCATCCGCCTGTGCGGCAATGCCGGCGAGCGGCGAGCCAAAGATGGCCGAAAGACTTGCCGCGATGGTGACGTCGGTGAGGGCTCCCAGACGCAGTCCCGCCTTCTTCAGCTGGTCCCTAATCCAGCAGCAACCCGCCGAAATCAGGCCGGTGAGCCCTGCCTCAAAGCCAATGGAGCCGCCAAATACGAGCGGCAGCAAAAAGGTGACCACGGGTTTCCAGACGCCGTTTACCCTATATGAGCCTGTCTGTTTGAACTGCGCCATAACCTCGCTGAGCGGCTTTACGCAGTCATGCGACCACCACGTCCACAGGCCAATAACGACGCCGCCTATCGTGCATACAACAAGCGGGAAGAACGGGAAGCTTCCGGAGAACCCCCACAAGAGGCCGGTGAGCCAGGTGGAGAGGTTCATCACCAAATACACGGCAAAGCCAATGATGAGACCTACGATCAGGGCAAGGAGGACCATGCCAAATACCGTGGTGGTCTTCTCTGCAATTCCTTGAGGCTTGCGACCTGCATCGCCAACGTAGGGTCGCTGTGCTCGTTTGGTTTTGTTTTTACGTTTGGCCATGGCGTCCCGCTCCTTGGGCATGAGGGATGAGCAAACGAATGTGTTGTCTGCGCATACAAAATCATAGCGATTGATATGTACATTTTCCCTTGGGAGCGTCTCTTCGGTTGTTATAGGTAAGCTGGACGGTATGGTATGCCAGCATTGGGGCCCTAACTTGGGGACAGTCAAGATTGGAGAGGCGAATGGGTATGGACAAGCGCACGCAGGTGGCCGCGATGATCGAGGGAATGAACGGTGCTCTGTATGATGCGAACTTCGATCCAAAGGTGCTTGAGGCGCTCGATGAGTGCAAGGACCTGTGTTACGACTACAACCTCGTAAGGCCTACGCATCGGGAGGAGTTGCACGAGCGGCTCGCGCAGATTGTGGGATCGTGCGGTAAGCGCGCTCACGTGACCCCACCCTTTTGGTGCGACTACGGCAAGAACATCCATCTGGGAGAGAACTTCTATGCCAACCATGGGCTCGTCATTCTGGATGCGGCACCCGTGACCTTTGGCCACGATGTGTTTATTGCTCCCAACTGCGTTTTTAGCACTGCTGGCCATCCGGTGGACGTCGAGCGAAGGAACGAGGGCTTGGAATACGCATTGCCCATAACGGTGGGGGACAACGTGTGGCTTGGCATGGGCGTACTCGTGTGCCCTGGCGTGACGATTGGATCCAACGTGGTCATTGGTGCGGGAAGCGTCGTTACGAAGGACATTCCGTCCGGAGTCGTCGCGGTGGGCAATCCCTGCAGAATATTACGCGAGATAGGCCCAGAGGACGAAAAAGCTGACAAATGACCTGTCCCCTTGTCATACTTATCATATGCAGTTTTGGTGCAAGTGGACTAAGCCTTCACAGATTGCGTAATAATGCACGTGCTGTGTATTATTGCACACCTTGTGAAGGAGTTTGATTGAAGACAACCGACCGAAGATGCGTGCGAACCCGGCAGGCATTACGCGAGGCGCTTGCGGAGGAGATCCATGCCACGGGCGACCTCTCGCGCGTAACCGTAACGGGGGTAACCGAGCGCGCAAACGTCACGAGACGTACGTTTTACTCGCACTACAAGGACATACCCGCACTTGTCAGCGATATCGAGGACGAGACTATAGTCGAGCTCGCACCGCTGGCACACACGATTTCGCAGGTGACGCTCCCCGAACTGGAGGAAGCTATAAACAGGTTCGAACCGTGCCCAGGCGCGACGGACGTGCTTGCGTACGTCCGCTCGCACGGCACGGTCCTCTCGGCACTTCTGGGCGACGGGGGAGACCCGGCCTTCGTAGAGAAGATCAAGGCGATGGTATGCGAGGTCGTTCAAAGCCGCGCCCTCGACGGCTTTTCCAGCCAGGCATTGGCCTTCTTTGACTACTACCTCACCTATGCCGTAAGCGCCGAGGTGGGAGTTATGGTGCGTTGGCTCACGACCGGCATGGTGGAGAGCGACTACGTCATGGCCTGCATCATGACGGCGCTCATGTTCATACGACCGGGCGATCTGTATGGACGTCCACTCAACTTTTCCATTCCGTCGATTCTTGCGATTTCCGTTAACCAAGAGAAGGAGAGCGATCATGGTACGATCCACTAGCTCAAACGCGGCCCAGAGCGCGGCAAAACCCTCCGTTGCGCTTACGCAAAACGGCGCCGAACTCAAGCCGGCCCATCCCATAGATCTGAGCCACGCTCACCTGCGACTGGGTATCGACGTCGGTTCGACTACGGTCAAGCTCGCGGTCATCGATTCCAACAACAAGCTCGTGTATGCCAACTATGAACGTCATCACACCGACATCCGCGCCACGGCCAAAGAGCTGTTTGCCCGCGCGCAGCAGGTGGTGGGAAACGCCTCCATGCGCGTGTCCATTACGGGTTCGGGTGGCATGCTGCTCGCGACTTGGCTCGACCTCGAGTTCGTGCAGGAGGTCATTGCCAGCAAGCGCGCCGTGGAGACGCTCATTCCCCAAACCGACTGTGCCATTGAGCTAGGCGGCGAGGACGCAAAGATAATCTACTTCGACAACGGCATCGAGCAGCGCATGAACGGTACGTGCGCCGGTGGCACGGGCGCCTTCATTGACCAGATGGCGTCGCTGCTCAAGACCGATGCCTCCGGGCTCAACGAGCTGGCAAAGGATGCCACGCACATCTATCCCATCGCGAGCCGCTGCGGCGTGTTTGCGAAGTCGGACGTGCAGCCGCTGCTCAACGAGGGTGCGGCACCCGCCGACATAGCGGCATCCATCTTCCAGGCCGTGGCGAACCAGACCGTCTCGGGCCTTGCCTGCGGACATCCCATCCGTGGCTACGTCGCCTTCCTGGGTGGTCCGCTGCAGTACCTCAGCGAGCTGCGCGAGCGCTTCTATATAACGCTGAATCTCGATGAGGAGCACCGCATCGTGCCCAAGAACGCCCACCTGTTCGTTGCCACCGGTGCGGCATTGGCCGGCGAGACGGACAAGAAGGTCACGTTTGGCGAGGTCATCCAAGCCTTGAACGATCTCAAGGACACGCAGGGCAGCGAGGTCGCCCGTCTGGCGCCGCTCTTCTCTACCAAGGCAGAGCTCGACGAGTTCCACCGCAGGCATGACGCAGAGGTGGTGGACAAGGGCCTGCTCGACGAGTATCACGGCCGCGTGTTCATTGGCATCGACGCCGGCTCCACCACGCTCAAGGCAGCGGTTGTGGGCGAGGGCGGAGAGCTCTTGTATACCTGGTACGACGTGAACAACGGTGACGTGCTTGGTACGGCGCGCTCCATCATGAACGACATCTACGACCATCTGCCGGCCGATTGCGAGATTGGCCACGTGACGACTACGGGCTACGGCGAGGGCATCCTCATTGAGGCCCTGCGTGCCGACTCCGGCGAGGTCGAGACCGTCGCGCACCTGCGCGGCGCCCAGGCATTCGTGCCCGACGTCGAGTTTATTCTGGACATTGGCGGCCAGGACATGAAGTGCCTCCAGGTGAGGGACGGCGTGATCGAGCACATCTCGCTCAACGAGGCATGCTCCTCGGGATGTGGCTCGTTTGTTGCGAGCTTTGCCGATTCCATGGGCATGACCGTGCAGGAGTTTGCCGCTGCGGCAGTGGAGGGCGAGCGTCCGGTTGACTTGGGAAGCCGCTGCACGGTATTCATGAACTCGCGCGTCAAGCAGGCGCAGAAGGAGGGAGCCACCATCGGTGACGTGGCGGCCGGCCTTTCGTACTCCGTCATCAAAAACGCGCTGTTCAAGGTCATCAAGCTTCGCGACTACGACGAGATCGGAAAGCACATCGTCGTCCAGGGCGGCACCTTTATGAGCGACGCGACGCTGCGAGCGTTCGAGCTGCTTACCGGTCGCGACGTCATCCGTCCCGACATCGCCGGTTCCATGGGCGCCTATGGTGCGGCGCTCCTCGCCCGCGATCGCGCAGGCAAGGACGGAATCTCAACCGTGCTCGATCGCAAGGCGCTCGGCGAGCTAAAGGTAAAGCTCACCAAGGTCAACTGCGGGCGTTGCTCCAACAACTGCCTGCTCACGATCAACGACTTCGGTGGCGGCCACCGCTTCATTACCGGCAACCGCTGCGAGAAGGGCTCGGGTCGCTCGCGCAAGGACAAGGCCGATGCACCCAACCTGTTTAAGGTAAAGAACGAGCTGCTGTTCGATCGCCCTGTGCTCGATCGTACCGAGGCCCCTCATGGCACCGTGGGCATCCCGCGCGCACTCAACATGTATGAGAACTACCCCTTCTGGCATGCGTTCTTTACGCAGCTGGGCTTCTCGGTGGTGCTTTCGGACCAATCCACGAAGAAGATCTACGAGGCGGGAATCGAATCCATGCCGAGCGAGTCCGTGTGCTATCCGGCCAAGCTGAGCCATGGTCACATAATGAACCTCCTGGACAAGGACGTGGACTTCATATGGATGCCCTGCGTCCGTTGGGAGCGTCAGGAGGACGACTCGGCCACCAACCACTACAACTGCCCCATCGTTATGAGCTATCCGCAAGCGCTCGAGCTCAACGTGGACGAGCTGGCGGCGCCCGACGTGCAGTACATGGCACCGTTTTTGCCCTACGACAACAAGCGCGAGCTCAAGCGTCGACTTTACGAGCTCGTCTCGGAACAGCGACAGGCGGACGCCAAGTCCGGCAAGGGACGCTTCGTAGGCGAGCACATAACGCGCACGCAGATTAACGAGGCGGTAGAGATCGCCTGGAAGGCAGACCTTGAGTTTAAGGATGCCATGCATCGTCTGGGTGACGAGGCCCTTGCCTGGATCGAGGAGCACGACGCACACGGAATCGTGATTGCGGGCCGTCCGTACCACAACGATCCCGAGATCAACCATGCCATCCCCGAGCTGGTAAACAGCTTTGGCTTTGCCGTCCTCACCGAAGACAGCATTGCCCACAAGATGAAGCCCGAGAGGCCGATTCGCGTGGTGGACCAGTGGATGTACCATTCGCGTCTATATCGTGCGGCGCGCTTCGTCGCCGCGCGCAACGACGTGGACCTTATCCAGCTCAACAGCTTCGGATGCGGTTTGGACGCCCTCACCACCGATCAGGTCCAGGAGATCTTGGAGGCGAGCGGCAAGGTTTACACGGTGCTCAAGATCGACGAGGTTTCCAATCTTGGTGCGGCGCGCATTCGCATCCGTTCGCTTATGGCGGCCCTTCAGGAGGAGCGAGAGAAGCTCGAGCTCAGCGCGGAGCGGGGCGAGGCCGAGGAGGTCGAGCCACCGATGGTGCACATGGCGGACGGCTCGCTTGAGCACGCCCGCGAGACCGACCTGCGTCGCAGGCCGCCCGTGTACAGGAAGTCCGCGAGCGCGGCCATGGAGAAGGTGCGCTACACCAAGGAGATGCAGGAGCAGGGCTATACCATCCTTGCGCCCCAGATGTCGCCCATCCACTTCGAGGTGGTCGAGGCCGTTCTGCGATCTGCGGGATTCAACGTGGTACTGCTGCCCTCGGTTGACCACGGCGCGGTGGACGCTGGTTTGAAGTACGTGAACAACGACATCTGCTATCCGTCGATCTTGGTTACCGGTCAGCTGATCAACGCCGTTCTCTCTGGGAAGTACGATCTCAAGCGCACGGCGGTTCTCATCTCGCAGACGGGCGGTGGATGTCGTGCCACCAACTACATCGCACTCATTCGCAAGGCGCTCAAGGAATCCGGCCATCCCGAGATTCCGGTCATCTCGCTCAGCGTCGCCGGCGGCTTGGACGAGCACAATCCGGGATTCAACATCCTGAAGCCAAAGTTCCTCATTAGCGCCGTGTATGCCCTGCTCTACGGTGACCTCATCATGCAGTGCCTGTATCGCACGCGCCCCTACGAGGCAGAGCCTGGTTCGGCAGACGCCCTGTATGGGGAGCTCATGGCGCGGGCAAAGGTGCAGGTACCGGGTGCCTCGCGAAAGAGCTTCTACCGTCTGTGCCAGGATACGGTGGACGCGTTCGAGAACCTGCCGCTCGTGAACGACCGCTCCAAGCCGCGCGTTGGCGTGGTGGGCGAGATCTTGGTCAAGTTCCACCCCACGGCAAACAACGACGTGGTGCGTGTGATCGAGTCGGAGGGCTGCGAGGCCAACGTTCCCGGCCTGGTGGACTTCTTCCTGTTTGGAACCTCCAACCAGATCAACCTCAAGCACGAGCTTGGCACCAAGGCCAAGAAGCGCCTTACCCACGGCATCGGCATCGCTGCCATTGACGCTCTGCGTGCGCCCATAAACAAGATGCTGGAAGAGAGCACGCGCTTTGAGCCCTATACCCAAATCTACGAGCTTGGCAAGAAGGCCGAGAAGGTCCTGTCGCTTTGCAACACCATGGGCGAGGGATGGTTGCTCACGGCCGAGATGATCGAGCTCATAGAGACGGGTACGCCCAACATCGTGTGTGCGTCTCCCTTCGCATGCTTGCCTAACCACGTGGTGGGCAAGAGCGTAATCAAGCGCCTGCGTCAGCTCCATCCCAAAAGCAACATCGTGGCCGTGGACTACGACCCCGGTGCGAGCGAGGTCAACCAGCTCAACCGCATCAAGCTCATGATTTCGGTGGCCAAGGAGAACATGCGCGAGGACGGCGCGTTCGTCTTGGAAGGCGACAAGATCGAGGACAACATGTTCGACCGCATTGAGCGCGAGCTCACGAAGGCTGGAATATAGCGGCAAAAGAACAACAAGGGACAGGCCGACGACCCTCAACTCACGCCGCCCCGCAGGAAGCGACTCACGAAGCGAGCGAGCAAAGCGAGCGCGGAGCCTCCTGCGGGGCGGCGTGAGCTGAGGGCCAACGGCTCGCCTTCCCCTACCTTTTTTTCTTGCTATCCTTTAACTGACGGAAGGGATGTGCCAATGGGATTGCGGGAGCGGTGGAGAGAGCTGTGGAATCGACCCGAGGATCTTGAGCCTGCGCGCAAGCTCGAGCTGGCCAGCGGCTATAACGTCCGCGAGCTTGGCGGGTATGCCGTAGAACGAGGCGTCACCTTGTATCGTCGCTTCGTGCGCTCTGGTGGCTTGGATATGCTTAGCACCCAGGATCAGCGACGGCTCTACGACTATGGCGTCAGGCTCGTGCTGGATTTGCGTGGGGAGCACGAGGTCAGCGTTGCCGCCGACAAGATCCAGCGGATGCCTGGCGTGCGCTTTTGTCACGTTCCGCTCTTCGACATTGACCTGTCTGACCCGTCGTTGGGTTTGGACGAATTGGGTGGCAGCTACCACACGCTGGGCTATTTGACCATGTTGGCCAATCACGATGCCGTCCGGAAGGTATTCTCGTTCTTTGCGACCGCAGAGGAGGGGGAGTGCGCGCTCTTCCACTGTGCGGCTGGAATGGATCGCACAGGGATGATAGCCATGCTGCTGCTAGGGTTGGTGGGGGCAAGCAACGAGCGCATTGTTGCCGACTACTGCTATTCCTTTGGGTCATGTGCCGAGGTGGATGGCATCGTGTTCAAAGGCAAACAGCCCGTTCGAAGGGAGCTTGAGCTGAGGCTCGACGCCATTACCACGGTTCTGGATCGGCTGGAAGAGGGATATGGCTCGATCGAGCGGTATTTGCTGAGCTGTGGCCTGACGCCGCAGGCATTGGAGCACGTTCGCGGCCATCTTCTGTAACCTTGCCTGCATGGTTACGAATTTGCGGTAAAGTAAACCTATTCTTTTGCCTATGTTCTATTTATGACCGAACGAAAGGACGCCATGGAACCTCACGAACAACCTTGGATGCGCTTGCCGCTGGACGGTGCGTTTAACGTACGTGAATTGGGCGGATATCCTACGGCAAACGGCGATCGGACCAAGTTTGGACGGTTCCTGCGTTCCGACAGCCTGTGCAGGCTGACGACGCACGACGTAAAGTTTTTGCACGACTATGGCGTGCGCGCGGTGGTTGACCTGCGCGATGAGTCCGAGGCGGCCGATGCGCCCAATGTTGAGTTGGGAAGCGACGTTGTATATGTGAACATCCCCTTGCTGGGCTTCAACGCCGCTCAGATCGAGGCGATCCGCACCCAGTTCGAAGAGAAGGCCTTCTCCATGGAAACGGTCTATCGGCATATTGTCGAGAACTACGAGGGCGTGCGCGCCTGCTTTCGCTTCCTTGCGGAGGCGCCAGAAGGTTGCGTTCTCTTCCATTGCGCGGTGGGAAAGGACAGGACGGGCATCCTTGCCATGCTGCTCCTAAGCCTGGCGGGGGTCGACAAGTGGGATATTGTTGCCAACTATGTGCAAACGTGGCCCAACCTTATGCGCGACCAGGTGTTTAGCGAAGAGTGGTACGATGCCGCGCGCACCGACTTTCGCAAAGGCATGATGTCTGATCCCGAGGTCATCGAGTACGCGTACAACATCGTCGAGGAAGAGTACGGTGGGGTCGAGAGCTACCTGCTTGGATGCGGGGTTCCTGACGAGGATGCCGCGACTGTTCGCCAACGCCTCCTTCGCCCGTAGCAATTGGAATATAATATATAATAATTATATATTATTTAGCATACGTATGTCCTCACTCGGAAGGTCCGTCAATACCGTCTACGACATTGTTCGATGGAACTGGATAGCCGACGGCTAACATATCTACGGAAGTTCAGAAAGCGAGAGGCGATCAGATGGATAGCTCCATAGCTCTTACGATCGTCGCGGCTGGCATACCAATAGCCGCTTCGTTGATTTTGCGGCTTAGTGACGCGGGGATATCCGAGCGTCATCACAGCCACCATGACACCTATATGGTTTCGGGAACCCTCACGTGGTCGCTGGTGTTTACCATGATCGTGATGGGGTCTTTGGGCATATTGCTGGGTTGGCTCTGCGTTTTGGATGCCTTTACCGCCAACACCGTCGTGGTGATGAGCTTCTTCGACGCGTTTTTGGTCGTCTCATTCTTGTACTGGGTGCTGCTTCGACGCTATAAGGTCGTTACCTACGATGACCACATGGACCTAACGCCTCTCTTCGGGCGTACGACCTCCATTGTCTATGCCGATATTAGCAGCATGGAGTTCGTAACGTCTGCCCTGCAGCCTAACATACGCAACTTGCATGTGTTCGTTGGGGAAAAGCGTCGTGCGATGCTGTGGGGCATCCTTGACCTCGAGCAAATCCTTATTCGCATCGATCGCTATGACGCCATAGACGATTTCATCGCGTATCGATAGGCTGTAACCCTAACTAAGGGACAGTCCCCAAGTCAGGGTCGAGGATCTTCGTTACTCTGCCGCAGATAGCGAGCCGGTGTCTTGGATTTCGGTGAGCATGTCTACCCGGCGCTGATGCCGGCCGCCCTCGTACGTGGCGTCGATCCATGAGTCAACGATGAGCTTGGCCATCTCGTCTCCTACGACGCGCGCGCCAAATGCGATGATGTTCGCATCGTTGTGTCGCTTGGAAAGGGCCGCGGTGTAGGGTTCCGAGCAAACGCATGCACGAACGCCAGGCACCTTGTTTGCCGCAAGGCTTATGCCAACACCCGTGCCGCAAATAAGCACGCCGCCGTCGACGTCGCCCGATGCGACGAGCTTTCCCACGCGATATCCGCTAATGGGATAGTCAAAGCTCTGGGTGCTGTTGGTTCCGACGTCGAGGACCTCAATGCCGCGCTCCTCCAGATGCGAGACGATGACGTTCTTCAGTTCCACGGCTGTGTGGTCGTTGCCAATGGCAAGCTTCATGGGACTTCCTTCCGCGTGGGTTGGTATGGTCATGCCCATGATACACTCAAATGGACGCTACGACATTGGAAGGTACCCTATGATTAAGCTCGCGCTGTCGGATTTGGACGATTCCCTTATTCGCGTGGGATTGCCTCACGCCACGCGACATGCTCTCGATGCCATACACAAGATGCTCGACGCCGGCTTGCGCTTTGGTCCTTGCACGGGACGCGTGCCATGGGATCTGCACCTCCTCTTTGCTGAGGACCACGCTGCCTATCGCACGGGCGTGACGGTAAACGGGCAGTTGGTGTATGTGGATGGCGAGCTCGTGTTCGATAAGCCCATCCCTCACGAGGGCCTGCAAAAGGTTGCGAATACGGTGTATGACTTCCCGGGAACGGCCTTAATGATCAACGATTTTGGAGATCGCTACTCGGTGGGAATATCGGCCCAGGAAATAGGGCAGTATTACAGCGAGTTTGGGCGAATCGGCAAGGTCTTGGTGCGCATTCCGGAAGATAGGCCCATCTACAAGGCGAACATCCGCGTGGTGGGAAACAAGAAGCGCCTGCACGAAGTGCGCAAGCAGCTCATGCACCTGGTGCCTGAGCTTGACTTCGTCTATCCCAATCCACATGTCAACTATATTGACGTTGCGTCCAAGGGGTGGAGCAAGGCGCGCGGGGTGGAGGTCCTCGTGCGTGAGCTCGGTATAGGTTTGGACGAGGTGGTAGTGTTCGGCGATGCCGAGAATGACCTCGATGTGCTACGATGCGTTCCCAATTCCGTGGCCATGGAGAATGCCACACCTGCCGCTGCCGAGGCTGCTCGCTGGCACATAGGGCCAAGTTCTAAGGATGCGGTGGCCGACGCACTGTTGGATATCGTGGCAGCGGCAAAGGAAGGCGGCATGCCTGCCTTCATGGAGTGAGATGCGTAAAACGTGCCTAAGCTGAAGAAAGACGAAGAAAGAACGAATGGGGAGCATAAAGCATGATTAAGCTGGTTCTTACCGACTTGGACGACACCCTCATAAAGAACGGGCTACCTCGCGCCACCGACCATGCCCTCGCTGGCATCCACGCTCTTCTGGATGCGGGACTGCACTTTGGTCCGGTTTCTGGCCGCATCCCCAGCGATCTGGGTTGGATGTTCGACGACGACGAGGCCTGCTATGCAACGGCGGCACCGGTTAACGGACAGATGGTCTATGTGGACGGCGAGCTCGTTCACGTCCAGACGCTCGATGGCAGCGAGCTCAACAGGCTTGCGGAGACTGTCTCCCACATTCCCGATGCGTGCCTTGCCCTCTACGACATCTACCAATCAAGCGAAGCGGGCTCTGGCTACTTCGTGTCGCCCGTAAGGGCCCATGCCCAAGCGTGCATGGCGCTCTTCCCGCATTTCAAGCGTTCGGTGGCGCACCTTGACCAGCCCACGTACGTAAAGGCAAACGTTTGGTGCGGGGGAGATCGCGTCCACGTAACCGAGGTCCGCGATATGCTACGCGAGGAGTTTCCCACTATGGACTTCGTGTTTCCCGGACCCACCGCGCCCATAATCGACATATCGCCCAAAGGTTGGAGCAAGGGAACCGCCGTGCGTCGCATTGCCTCGGAGCTGGGCCTCTCGATTGACGAGGTCGCCGTGTTTGGCGATTCGGAGAACGACCTTTCCATGATAGAGGCGGTACCGAATGCGGTTGCCGTCTCCAACGCGAGCGAGGAAGTCGCTCGTGCCGCGCGTTGGCATATTGGCTCCAGCGCGGATGACGCGGTTGCTGATGCCCTATTTCAGATTGTCGACGCCACGTCAAATGGCAGGATGCCGTCCTTCATGCTGGGGTAGAATTGACGCACATACAGTCTGCAGGCATGCTTTTGATGGAGCGTGCTTACAAGCTGGCCATAAGGAGTGCTTATTGTGAGGAAGCTTAATCTTTCCAGTTATACGACGTTGGCGCTTGCTGGCGTGCTCATCTGCCTTATCTTCAAGGGATGGGAGAGCATATTCTCGTTCTTGGGCATTTTGTTCACGGCAGTTGTGCCGCTGTTTTTGGGATTGTCGATTGCGTATGTGGTCTCGATTCCCACCAACTTTCTCCAACGTCACTTTTTTCCTAACTCTAAGTCAGATTTCGTCGCAACAATAAGAAAGCCCGTGTGTCTTGTCTTTACTTTGATAATCGTACTGTTAATACTGGTATATTCATCCTCTGTACTTATACCCGCGCTCATCGAAATAGTCACGGTGGTGCAGGAGCATGGCCAGGAGTTCATCGAGCAAGTTATAACTCACCCTCTTTTCGCGCCCGTTCGTGAGCCGATTCACAAGTTTCTTATGAGTGACGCCATGCAGAGCGTGCGGAATATGGACATTGCCGGCATTGTGGAAACCGTGTTTGGAGGAAGCGTTACCAGCGTGACCAATCAGGTGCTCACCGTTGCCAATACGGTGATGACGTGTTTCTTCGGCGTGCTGTTCTCCTTCATCCTGCTTACCGATACCACCAATGCAGGACAAAAGCTCATGTCAACGATTTCGGTCTATGTGGGCCAAGAGCGTATAGAGAAATTCGCTCTGGTGTTGGGGGTGGCCGACGCATCGTTTCACAACTTCATCGTGCGCCAGTGCATCGAAGCGAGCATTTTGGGTACGACGGGCACCTTGGTTTTGCTGGTGTGTGGGTTTGACTATGCCCTTGGCGTGGGCGTGCTCATGTTCCTCTTGGCGTTGTTGCCCATCGTCGGCTATCCCGTTGGCCTTTTTTCTGGTGCGTTTATGGTTGCCATCTTCAATCCCTGGTGGGCATTGGTGTATTTGGCGTTCGTCGCATTGGCGCAAGTTTTGGAGGCGACCTTCGTCCTTCCGTATGTGGGTGACCCACGCACGGCATTGCCGCCCGTATGGGTGGCGGTTGGCGTGACCATCGGCGGTGGCGTTGCCGGATTCTTGGGCATGCTCATGGCCATACCCATTACCTCCACCATTCGGCAGCTTGTTATTATCGGGGCCAATCGACGCCGGGGAATGCAGGCGGGGGACGTTGAGACCGAGGAGACGTCACATGCTGGGAAAGTCGAGTTGGCGCAAGGCCTCAAAGAGGACGATGGCGACGGCGTTGGAAAGGTTGAGTGAGGTAATCTGACCTTCGCGGGAGTCGACGAAATTGCCGCAAATGTCTCGTTTGAGTTCGGGATGAAGCTCCTCGTGACTGTTGTGCCAAACGGAGGCGTTGGCAAGCGCATCGTCTCCGCGCATGGGTATGCGCTCGCATAGCTGGGGATAAGACTCCAAGAGCGCCCGGTCCAGACCCGAGCTCTCCTTGCCGAAGATGAGCCAGTCGTTGGATTGGAAAGAGGCGTCGCAGTAGCGATGCTCTCCCGCCTTGGTGAGCAGGTGTGCGCTTCCATCCAGACCGTCGGGGAAGTTGATGCTCACGAACGCGGACCACGATTCGTAGGTTGCGAGGTCCAGGCTTTGCCAATAGGCAAGACCGGCCCGTTGCACGGATTTATCCGAAAGATCGAAGCCCAAGGGCCCCACCAGATGAAGCCGTGCGCCAACGAGCACGCATGTGCGGCCGATGTTTCCGGTGTTTGCGGGTATCTCTGGTTCTACGAGCACAACGTTGAGCATATGCCCTCCTTTTTCGTCATTGGATGATAGTATAAAGGTCTAAAGGGAAGAAGGGCCTACATGATCAAGCTCGTGCTTTGTGACGTTGATGGAACGCTTATACCTCTTGGAAAAAGAGGACCAAGCATCCGCACCATGCGTGCGATATCGTTGGTACAACAAGCGGGAATTCGCTTTGGCCTTGCCACTGGCCGCGACATCGTTGAGCTCATGCAGCTTTTTGATGGCAATGACCTGCCCTTTAGGACGGGCATACTCTCCAATGGAAAAAAGATCTTGGTTGACGGGGAGCTCGTGCGCCTTTCGCTCATAGACAACGAGGGACTCGCTCGTGTGGTGGATGCCCTGGCTGAGTTTCCCCAAACGTTCGTTACGGCATATCCGTTAAACACAACCACGAGCAATCCCATATACTGCATGGGCACGACGAGGGAAGAGCTTGAGCCGTGGGCAAAGACCTACTCGTTTACAGGTAGGATCGTGTCGAAGGTGCCAGACGAGAAGATCATTGGCGCTACCATTGCCTGCGCTGCCAGCGAGGACGTTCTGGCACAGGTAAAGCAAAGGGCGCTAGAGGCTTATCCCGGGTTTGACATCGTGGAACCGGCGGCTCGGTGGTGGGATATCCTGCCAAAGGGACTGAACAAGGGCACGGCCCTCGGACTGCTGCTGCAGGAGCTTGGCATAAGTGCCAGCGAAGCCATGATGTTTGGCGACGCAGACAACGATCTCGCCATTCTTTCTCGCTTGGAGAATTCGGCGGTCGTAAGTGGCGCAACTCCCGCCGCCAAGGCCGCTGCGCACTGGCAAATTGGCGCATGCGAGGACGATGCGGTGGCACAGGCGCTGGAGGAGCTTGCGCGGTCGGCCAAAGATGGAAGTACCCCGGCTTTCATGCAGGAATAGGCGTCTATGCGTTGGTCATAGGTTTAGAGAGATGGCACACTTATATCGGATATAAGTGTGCCATCCTGCGTGACTCATGCTCGTGCTTAGAACCGGTTAGCAGATGTTGCCAAAGTCGAAGAAGCTCATCTTGTATGCGTAGGTCTCCTTAGCAGCAAACGTGCTTGTAATGCAGAGGTTCGTTATCTCTTGCGGCCACCAACGGGTGCTCATGGTGTGCTCGCCGCCGTTTACGTATATCTCCACGGCGGAGGTGTCCACGACCATGCGCAGGTCCTCGAGCTTGCCAGCGGAAAGCTCCGCAAGCGGCAGGCGACGAACGGTGCGATAACCGCCGGCGATGCCCTTGAACGAGAGCTCGATCATGTTACCGATGACAGCGAACTCAAGATCTGCGTTAAGCAGGATACGGCCCTCGCCCTCGATGCCCTTAAGGCGCACGTCGGCGGTTCCATTGGCAAACTTGGCGCCAATGGCCCCTTCAATGTCGTGTGCGTCATAGTTGGAGGTGCCGAGCTTGCCGTTGCTGTCTATGGCGCCGTCCGCGGTAAAGTCTACGCGGTCACCGCGCAGAGCCTCGTACTCGGGAAGCGGCCATTGGCAGATGTTGCCCGCTTCGTTGAGCGAGAGCTCGCGAAGCCAGGTGAGGGTATGCAGCCACTCGTAGGTGGGAACCTGGTACTGAAGCTCAATGTCGGGGAGACCCATCCAGCCAACAAGGATCTGGCGGCCCTTCTCGTCGGTGAACACCTGTGGCGCGTAGAAGTCAAAGCCGTAGTCCAGCTCCACGAAGGTGTTCTCGTCGATGCAGCCGTAAGGTGCCTTGGCGTCCATGAGGCCCTTGTCTCCCTCAAGAAGGTCGATGACCGTGCCTTCCACGGGGAAGTAGCCTGAGTTGAAGTTGTTTTGGTACTTGGTCATCTGGCTGGGAACGCCTTGCGGGCACACGAAGAAGAACTCGCGACCGCCCAGCGTGACGATGTTGGGGCATTCCCACATGTAGCCGAAGGGCTTGCCGGAGATGGTCGTGCACGAACCTGCGAGCGTCCAGTCGTTAACGCCATCGGGGCTGGTGTAGAGCAGCATAGCAGGGTGGTCGTCCATGGTACGGGCGCCCAGCAGCATGTTCCAGCGATCCTTTTGCCACCATACCTTGGGGTCGCGCACATGGCAGCTGCAGTAGTCGGGGTAACCGTCGTTGGCCAGCACGAGCTTTCGGTCGCTGAAGGTGCGACCGTCCTTGCTTATAACGAGGGTCTCGTTTGCCTGACGACCGTCGTAGTCGTAGTTGTGATCGCCGGGCTCCAGCACGTTGCCCGTGTAGTAGCACCACATCTCGCCGTCGCGAATGACGGCCGAGCCTGAGTAGGAACCGTTAGCGTCGAGCTCCATCTCGGGAATGATCGCTCCGCGATGGAACTGCCAGTGAATCAGGTCTTCGCTGGTCCAGTGGCCCCAGCCGTGACCGGGCCACGGCCACCTGGGTGCATACTGGTGGAAGATGTGGTATTCGCCGTTAAACTGGCAAAGGCCGTTTGGATCCGAAAGCCATCCAGTGGGCGTTTGCAGGTGGAAGCCCAAGCGCCAGTTGTGCTGGCGGTAGTCCAAGTTTACGTGCATCTGCATAGAAGTCTCCTAACTTTGCAAAAGTAGGGGACAGGCCCAAGTTTGATTGCGCGATGCAGCTGTGACGCCGTATCGACCCAAACTTGGGGCCTGTCCCCAACTTGGGGTTTCCCTCAGAACGAGCCAAGCGCCTTACGCTTGCTCTGCCAGCAGTGTCTCTACGGCGTCGCGCTCGGGCATGGCGGGAATCGCACCACGCTTGCGTACGCACAGGCTCGCCACGGCATTGCCAAAGCGCGCAAAGGCCGCTGCGTCGCCTATGGTAATGTCTGCAGGCTTCTTTCCGCTCTCGCAGAAGGCGGTAAGGAAGCCGCCCCAGAAGGAGTCGCCAGCACCCGTGGTGTCCACGGCGTCAACGCGGAAGCTCTCTACCAGCTGTGCGCCATCCTTGGTGGCAACATAGGCGCCGTCGGCGTCCAGGGTAACCACCACGACGCTCACTCCTGCGTCCAGAAGGGCCTTCGCGGCATCCTCGGGCTTCTCGAAGTCGGTGAGCAGCGGGCACTCCTCTGCGCTGATCTTTACGAGGTCCATGTATGGGATGAGCGAGCGCATCTGCACGGAGGCAGCCTCGGCGCTTGTCCACAGGCTGTCGCGGTAGTTGGGGTCGTACGACATTACGCAGCCGGCCTCATCGGCGATCTTGAGGGCCTCGATGGTGGCGCTACGAGCAGGCTCGTCGGTAAGCGAGAGCGAACCCACGTGGAACACCTTGCTGTTTGCGATAACGTCCTTGGGGAGCTCCTCCGCACGAAGCTGGGTGTCGGCACCGGGCTTGCGGGCAAACGAGAAGGAGCGATCGCCAGTGTCGTCGAGGGCAACGAAGGCAAGCGTGGTAAAGAAGTTGTCGTCGGAGATAAGACCCGTGCAGTCAATGCCGTTCTCTTCGATGGTTTGGCGCAGGAACTCGCCGTGCATGTCGGTGCCGACCTTGCCGATGAAGGCCGTCTTGTGGCCGAGGCGCTGCAGGGCAACCAGTACGTTTGCGGGTGCTCCACCGGGATTGCGCTCAAAGAGCTTTTGTCCGAAGTCGGAGACCCCGT
Source organism: uncultured Coriobacteriaceae bacterium (assembly GCA_902803315.1). Classification (GTDB taxonomy): domain Bacteria; phylum Actinomycetota; class Coriobacteriia; order Coriobacteriales; family Atopobiaceae; genus RUG440. The sequence goes on along the minus strand of CADCPM010000006.1, from coordinate 1,434 downwards.
TGTCTGTAAAGTCAATAAGAACTTCGCCGAGTGCGGTAACAGAGAACATCTTGCGTGCCCCTTTCTGTGGGAACGATTCCATACACCTCATAGAAGGATACACCATGCCCTCTTGGCGATACGCCACGAGTATGTGACCGCTTCGCACAAGTAGGTGAGGGGCGGCTGCCGTTCCATGCCCCGCGTCGCAAGCGTGGGGCGCGACCAAACCGTTGCAGATAGTTTCGGGCAGTAGGGGCCCAAAGGGGACCTCAAAATGTCCGAGATTGTAGGCAGGTTCACGCCAGCAGATAAAATCGGACGTTAGGAGGCCAATTTCGCCCGCCAAACTTCCGATTCTATAGGCGTCGGTTGGGCTGCCGACAATTTCGGACATTACGGGCGCTCCCAGAGGGCCCAAACTTCTGATTTTATAGGTGCCGGCTGGGCTGCCGATGATTTCGGAAGTTTGGAGCCCATACATCGCACGTCAGGCATAAAAAAGCGCGCACCCTTGCGGATGCGCGCTTAAGCCAAAGGCTCAGAATGGCCGAAAGACTACTTCTTGAGGTCAACGACTTTCTGGCCTGCCTTGCAGGCGCCGTAGGTCTGGTTGATGGAAGCGTAGTCGTCGGAGTTGGTGACGATGACCATCGTGGTGGCGGGCTTGCCAGCGGCTTTGATGGCGTCGAGGTCGGCCTCGATGAGGAGCTGACCGGCCTTGACGGTATCGCCAGAGGCAACCTTGATGTCGAAGGGCTCACCGTTGAGCTCTACGGTGTCGATACCAGCGTGGATGAGGATCTCGGTGCCGTCGTCGGCCATGAGGCCCACAGCGTGACCGGTGCCAGCAACCATGGTTACCTGGCCGTCAACGGGAGCGTAGATGCCGCCCTCGGTGGGCTCGATGGCAACGCCGTTGCCCATGGCGAGGGAAGCGAACACGGGATCGGGGACGGTCTTCATGTCGATGCACTCGCCAGTCATGGGAGCTACTACGGTGCCAGCGGCGTAGTCGGCGCTAACCTCGGCGGGCGTCGCAGGAGCGGCGGCCTTTTCGGCCTCACGCTTGGCGGCTGCTACGGTCTTCTCGTCGTCCTTGTAGAGCACGAAGGTGACGGCGAAGGAGACGGCAAAGGCGACGGCGATTACGATGGTGTACTTAACTGCGTCGGCAGTAATAAGGTAGCCAAAGATACCGGTGATGCCGTAGGCGATGGAGTACAGACCGGTGAAGGCCGAAATCGCGCCACCAGCAGCTGCGCCGCAGACGGCCGCAATAAACGGCTTGAGGGCAGGAAGGTTAACGCCGTAGATGGCAGGCTCGGTAATGCCGAGCAGTGAGGAGATACCGGAGGGAAGGGCGAGACCCTTCTTCTTTGCGGACGCGGTCTTTACGAAGACGGCGAAGCACGCGGCGCCCTGTGCCACGTTGGCAGCAGAGATAATGGGGTT
>CADCPM010000005.1 GCA_902803315.1 uncultured Coriobacteriaceae bacterium | reverse complement strand
GTGGTACGCGGCTTGTAGTAGTACATCTCGTTGGCAGCCTTGGACATCATCTTCATGAGGTTGACGTAGCCGTGCTCGTCCTTGGCAAGCAGGATAAGGTGGAAGCGACGCTGGCGCGTTCCGCGCTCGATCTGGTCGTCCGTAATAAAGTACGCCTCACAGCCAAAGATGGGTTTGATGAGCGGAGCGGGTTTGTTTGCTTTTACGGCTACCAGCGCCTCGTCCTTGTTCTGTGCGCCACCGTTTGCGTTCCATATGGCAACGTCGCGCTCCCATTGGGCATGCACGCGATCGTGTGGGGCGGCATCCGGCGCATCTGGCGCGGGCTCGGCGAGGTCCCAGTCCTTGGAGAAGCACTCCACATCGTGCGACCACTGCTTGAAGTCCGCCTGCGCCGTGTTGTAACTGCGACAGGCGAGGTCGAAGTTGGGAACGCCAAACATATAGCCATGGTCGGTGAGGGCCACGGCAGGCATGCCGAGCTCCACGGCGCGCTTGACCAGATCATCGACGCGCGTCGCTCCGTCCAGAATTGAGAAGTCCGTGTGGTTATGCAGGTGAACGAACGCCATCGGCTCGTCCTTTCTTCCGAAGATAAGAGAACAAGTGTACCAAAACTCACATCCGCAAACGAGCCTGCCCCCAAAGTTGTGACAATTCCTTTTGGAGGCGCCGGGCTTGCTGGGAATCGCCGCCGTGAAGGGTGGGGTTGCTGGGAATCGCCGCCGTGAGGGCGCGGTTGCCGACTTTTGCCGCTGTGAGGAGCGTGGGTCCTCACAGCGGCGAATCTCAGCAAGTCGTCCCAAACTCCCAGCGCACCACCATGCCCGTCTCAACGGCCATAAAGGCGCACGTCACATGCGCAAATCCCAGCGACAGGAGAACCTGCGCATAGAGCTTTGCCTGCGCGGCGTGGCGCGCCCTCATCTGTTCTTCACTTAGGCCAATGTCTCCGGTTTTGTAGTCCACAACAAGCGCGTCACCCGTACAGGTTGCATCGTGCGTGCACAGCAGGTCGATGGCCCCTTCCACGTAGTGACCGTTAGGATCGTTGCCGGAAAGCGCGAAGAATGGCACCTCGGCACGGACCAGGCCCCACGACAGCGCCTCGCGTCTCAGATCGCTTGACGCCCACCGCGCAAGCGCCGCATCGAGGCGGCTGCGTTGCCTCTCCCCCAAAGACCAGCGACGGGCGATTGCATCCACCCTTGCCTCGCCAATCGGTACGGGGGACTCCACCATGGCCTGCGCTGCCATGTGGAACGCAGAGCCAAGATTGGTGGCCTTGTCCGCATCGGACTCGCCAGACGCTCCCGCCTCCTGTGCCTCACGCCGCTCGCGCGGGGGAAGCGCCGGTCTTTTGGGACGAGTCCCCGCATCCTCCACGGTATCGCCTGCGCCGAGTGCCTTTTCCAAGGCGTCGCGTGCCGAGCTGTAGCTGAACACGTCCTCGCGCGCGCGTGTGAGCGCAACAGGAACGCGCACTGACTCCTCCAAAGGATAGAGCTCCGCCATACGCGCTCCGCAATCCTGGGCCTCGTTGCCCTCCGTCTGCGAGTCCTTGTCCAGCGCAACATAGCGAACCTGCGCGGGAGCGGTTCCGCCATAGTCGACCGTCTGGTCTTCCAAAGATGGCATCTTGCCGTCGAACAGCGCGCCCATGGTGCCTACGGCCAGCTTGGGCGAGACGCCACTCTGGCTCACCACAAAGTTGATCCCCACCACGAGCGCCTCCCGCGCACGTGTGAGCGCAACGTACAACAGGCGCGCCTTTTCCTGTGCCTCAGCCTCTTGGGTCGCGTCACGCAGCTCGAGGGCAACGTCCACAAGATCGCCCGACCTCGCCGCGTCCTCGGCTCCGTCGAGCTTCACGCTGCCCTTTGGCCGAATGAGAACCTTCCGCACGCCCTCTTGGGCAATCGACCACAGACCTCCATCCTGCTTTGGGTCGGACCAGCATTCGGCGACGGCCACCACGGGAAACTCGAGTCCCTTAGAGGCATGGATGGTCATGACGCGCACCGTGTCCTGCTCGGCTCCTGCAAGAGACGCAGGGGGAACCTTAGACACCTCCAGCCAGTGCGCGAACTCTGCGGCAGCACGCACGGGACCCAGGCCCATCTCATCGGTAAGGTCGCGAATGTAGCGAATGGCGGCAAGCACGTTTGCCTCGCGCGCTATGCCGGCAGCGCCCTGCCCCTCCAGACGCGAAAGCCAACCCGAATCGCGGACCGCGTCCAGGCATACGTCGGCCACCGGACGCACACGGATTGCGTCCAAGGCACGGGCAAGCACCTCGTGCGCATGGCGCAGACGGGCAGACGGCTCCTCCGCCCCAAACAGTTCCAGGCTCATAAGCCCTCGGTCGATGGTCCTTTTGGTAGGCGCATCCAGCTTTTCCTGCCTCCGCGTTCCCAGCTGCAGGAAGTCGTTGGCGTCCAGCTCGAACATCTCGCTGGAGAGCAGCGGGAACAGGCCCGACTGCGTGTCGCGCGGATTTGCCAGCGTGCGCAAGAGGCTCAGCATGACGGCGACTTCGGGAGCCTTGGTAAAGGTGGAGCCACCGGTAACCACGCATTCCAGCCCGCGTTCGCGCAACGCGTCTATGTAGAGCGCCGCATGCGTGGTGGAACCCAGCAACAGCGCCATGTCGCCGGCACGCTGCCCCGCATCGCGATAGTCCGCAAGGCGACTCGCCATCTGCTGTGCGAGCTGATTGGTGCGAACGAGTGCGCTCACGCCCCTGGCGGGACCGCTCACCATCTCCACCGCAACGCGCGGGAGCTCCTTTGCCTTGTAGCCATCCTCTCGCTTGGGATTTGCGTCAAGGTGCATGAAGTCGTCCAACACGCCGCGTTCCGGTCCGCAGACCTTGTCCACGAACGAGAGGATGTCCTTGTGGCTGCGATAGTTTACGTTCAGTCGGACGTGGCCATCCTTGGGCACGCGAGTTCCATGGTCGTTGAAGACACTTACGTCTGCGCCACGGAACCTGTAGATCGACTGCTGGGCATCGCCCACCGTTGCCATATGGCGCGGCGCCACACGGTCCGCATCGTCTATGGTGGCAAGGTCCGCGCCGGCCAGTGCCGAGATGAGCTTGAGCTGCTTTGCGTCGGTATCCTGGAACTCGTCGACCATTACCAGACGGAACCTTCCGGCATAGCGCCAGGCGATCTCGGGGTTGTTTGTGACGGCCTCAAGCGCAAGCGAGATAAGATCGTCGTTGTCCAGCAGGGCCTCGGCACGCTTGAGCTCCGTGTAGCATTCGCCGGTGCGCAACGCCAAGTCTTTGAGCACGGGGCCAAACGCTGCCGCGCGTTCGAGCGCCACCAAGGCCTTGGCATGCGTGAGCTCGGCCCCTATCTCCTTAACCAGGTCTGCGGTTGCCTTCGAGCGAGGCGGTTTGGCGCACGACTGCAACGCCTCTCCTGCACGCTCTGGCGTTTGCGAGCCAGGGGGAAGCGCGCAAAAGGGCTGTAGAGCGGCAAGCGCCGCATTTACCTTGGTAGACGCGGCTGGCGTTAACTTAGGAACGGAAGCCAGCGACTCGTAGGAACGCAGGAGGTCTCTCATGCCTTGCGACACGCTGCCGCCTTTGGCGAGTCGCAGCGCGTCAAACCCGCCGGCGGTGGCACGAGCGCAGGTGAGCAGCGCGCGCACCCGCGCGACCACCCCCGTATACTCGAAGGACTCGAACATGCTCGCCACAATGGACCCTGGCTTGGCCGCACGCCGTGCAGCGCCTACGGCACGCTCCACCGCGATGTTTATGAGCTCATCCTCCCGATGCGTGCCACATACGCCAAAGGCGGGGTCGATTCCCAACTCGAGGGCATAGCGACGCAAGATTCGCTGACACATTCCGTGGATGGTGCTTATCCATGCCTCGTCCACCGCCAAGGCCGCATCGTGCATCCCCGCCCCATGCAGCGAGGAGCGCACGCGCTCGCGGATCTCCTGTGCGGCGGCGTTGGTAAACGTTATGACCAGAACCTGCGAGAGGTCGTCGAGGAAGGGCTTGCCGTCCTCGCCCGACCCCTCCGAAAGCGCCCACACGACGCGACGCGTAAGGGTAAACGTCTTTCCGGAACCGGCACCCGCCTCCACGAAGAGCGGCGCATCCAGCGTCGTTGCGATCTTTCGCTGCGACTCGTTAAGCGTTGACAAATCTATGCCGCCCATTACGACAGCCTCCTCTCGCAATTCATCACGGGACAATACGAACATGCGGCGGCATCCACGGGATTGGCCTCTATGTGGCCGGCACGCAGCCTTTCCACCGCCTGGACAATCGCCTGTTCCGTGGCATCCAAAAAGGCGTCCATGCCACGCGTCTCCTCTTGGCCAAAGTCCGCGTCGGGCGGAATGACCACCTGCTTTGCCCGACGAGGACCGAGCTTTCCGCCATAGATGGCATCGGCCTGAGACTCCGCCACGGCTCCCGAAAGCTCATGCGTGCCACGCGTTCCCAAATAGAGCGCCCCAACCACCTTAAGGTCGGGAAACGCCTTGCGCACCACCTGGGCATACATGAGTGCCTGTATGCGACGCGGAAGAACGAACTCCTCGTCCTCATGCGTGCCTTTGGCAAAGGCGGCATATTCCGCAAAGAAGCCCGTTGGACCCTTGTGCTTGTAGTCTATTATGACCGCCTGTCCCTGGCCGTTTACGTCTATGCGATCCACCGTGCCCGTTACCCGCACCCCGGCGTACGTCGCCTCCTCAAGCTCTGTGAGCGAACCTTGCTCGCCTGAGGGCTTGCTACGACCGAACCCCCACTCAAACGCCCGAGGCTCATAGCCATGCAGTCGCAGGGAAACATAGTCGATTGCGGACAAAAGGTCGCGATGCAGGCGATCGACGCTGCTTTCCTCCGCCGCGCTATGGGGCACAAGCGCCTGGAAGGCGGGCTTCGACCCCACCTTCATGCGCTGGTGCGCAAGATGTGCGAAGAAGTTCGAGCTCAGCACCTCATGGGCGTGCGCCAGCGACGCCGCATCCGTAGGGCTTATCTCCGCCTTGCCCTCCTCGGCAAGCTGGGTATACGTAAGCTCCAGCACCCTATGCGCAAAGGTTCCTATCTCAAGCGGACCAAAGCCTGCGTCGTTGTCGGCCAGGCGAAGGCGCCTGAGACTGAACCACTTGAGCGGACATTCCAGGTACGACTCCAACTGCGATGCCGACAGCACCGGGAGCCCATCGGGCAGCTCTGCCATCCCCTCCTGTGGCACCGTTACCAGGCGACGCAAAGATGCGTCCACCGCGCCAGCTGGCGCGACCTCCTCACTTCCATACGGAGGAGGAGCAGCGCCCGTAACGGCGAGGTTGGCACGCGCCCTGTCTTCGGCCAAAACGGACGTAGGGAGCACCTCCTCATAACAGGCGGTAAGCTCGCCGAGCATAACGGCAGGATACGACTCGTGCGCGTCCGCAGTAAAGCGCGTTCGCTCCAAGAGCAAATGGGTGCGCGACAGGGCGCAGAGCTTCCAGAACAATCGGCGCTGTTCCGCAAGCGGGTCGCGCGAGCGGTCCATACCCAGTTCCTCGAGCATGCCCGCAAGCTCGTTGTCGACCGAGGGAACGCCGAACTCCTGCGAGGTAAGCCCGCAAAGCACCACGGCATCCTGCGACGCCGGTGCAAGCGCGGCAGCCTGCGCACGTCCCACGAGCAGCGCGGTTCCCACCGCCTTTGGGACATCCACCTTTGGACGAAGGACGACGGAGGTGGATTGCAGCACTATCTCGGCCTCTTCCACAACCCGCAAGAGATCCGGATCGCCATCCGTGCCCCTTTGTGCCATAACACCCAACTCCGCAAGCGTGCTGGCAGCACCGATGACGGCCATGAGCACGGCCGTTCCCTCCTCATGCGCAAGCGATGAAAGCACATCTTCGCCAGACAAGGGCTTCTCTTCGCCTTGGGCCATGTAGCCTGCGAGCAGTTTGGATGCCGCAGAGCCCAGTCGCCCTTTCATGAGCTCTCGCGTTGCCTGCGCAACTGCATCGGACGTAGCCTTAACGCTGGTAAGCTGCGCCAGCACGTCCCCTGGACCTAACAGGCGGTTGCCCCTCCAGGCGATTTCGAGCGCATATGCCTTTTGTTGACCGACGCCCGCGATGTTTGACAGCAGGAAATCCACGAGTTCGAGCGGGGGCCACCAATCCATGGAGCCCAGGCGCACGTATGGGCCATCCGACCCCTCTTCGCAAGCAGGCCAGCTCTTCTTGAGTTCCATGAGATGCGCCACGGTACGCGCGTAGCCCATAAAGGCCTGTCCCGATTTGGTATCGAGCACCGGAACGCTCGCTTGTGCACGCACGCCAATGTGGCGGGCAGCCAATTTGGGAGCGAGCTCACGCCAAGCGCGTCGTGTATCGCCCACGACTATTGCCGTCTTGCGTGCCCCGTCCTTTGCGAGCCTTGCGACCTCGCGCGCCACCAGCTCCGCCTCCGCAAGCGGTCCCGCAGGCTCGAGCAGACGCACCGCTCCCGCCTGTCTTACCGGAGCGCTCGCGTTGCCAAAGAGCGCGTCCAAAAGCGCCTGCAGCTCCTCCTCGCGCTCCACTGGCTTCTGGCCGACAGCGTTCGCAAACGTTACCTGGATGCCTTGCTCCTCTGCAAGACCAACGACGCGATCCGCCAAGTCCCGCACCACCGCGCTTGCAGGCCCGTTACTTTCCTGCACGACCATGGTAGTAGCGCTCAGTCTGGCAAGCCCGACCACAAAATCGAGCTCGGCATTCCGCAGCTTTTCGAATCCCACAAGAACGACCGGTGGAATGCAAACGCGATTTTTGCTCAGCGCGTCCACAAGCAGACTGGCGCAGTTTACGGGCTCGACGAGGTTGTGCTCGATGAGCTTGAGCTCGTATGGCTTGGCCAACGCAACCATGCGACGCTCCGCGGGCGTAAGGCCACATTCGCCTTCGGGCGCGTCACACATCCAAGGAAGACCCTGCTCGACCAGGGAGCAAAGAAGCCCGATTACGCCAGGCGTAGGCGAAAACGGCACGTCCTCCTCTGCACACGCCCGTCGCACCAGCTCGGTAACCAGAAGGGTTCGCATGGGCGCGCTTAGTATTCGGCGGCCATCCCCCCATACGTCCCACAGGTCGCGCAGCCATCCAAGCGGAGTCGTTACCTGCACGCCCATGCCAATTCCCTCATCGGCAAGCGCCTTTTGCACCTGCAGCGCCTCCGGGAAAGAAGGGACAAGCACGCACACGCCGCCATGTGCCTGCCCAGCCCGCACGGCGTCCATGACGCCAACACAGGCCAATCGTTCGTCCGTTGTGCCAAGGATGGTAAGCGACATGCGCTCCCCTCTCACGCGATTCCGTTTGGAGACACCATGGTACCCCACGCGTGAGACAAGAACGAGTCGGATGGGCTTTGAGGCGGGACCCTGGCTAAGGGACAGTCCCCAAGTTGGGGTTTTGGGAAAACCCCAACTTGGGGACTGTCCCTTAGCCAGGGCCTCAGGCTTATCGAAGCAGTGAACCAGGCCACATTTGTCCCGAGACCAGACGGTCCCAGTCTGCCTCTCCAATCTGGCGACTCGTACGCAAAATCGAATTGTCTCGCGCAAAGGTATCGAGCTCGTCCACCATGCGCACGAACGCATCGAGCTTCTCGCTCTCGCCTCGTTTTGTCTCAGCCTCCACAGCCACGCGCGAAAGCAGCACGCACCGCAATGCCGAGAAGCGCAGGATGACGCCCGTACGCCGCTCGTGTGAGTCATCTACCACATAGACAATCTCTGCGGGTGTGTCCTCGTTCAAGTCCGCGCGCACACCGTGCTCATCCAGCAGCTCCTGGTAGGTGCAAAACGCGGGGATGGACGTCTCTCGCCCATCGGGTGCCTCAAGATAGGCGGGATTGACGTAGAGCTTCTCCTTAAGCGTGTCCAGATACGAGAAGTCCGGGATTCGCTGGCCATTGAGAATGTCCTGGACATGCTCCACGTTCTTGTCGCCAGCCACACGCGCTACCGCTGCGGCGGTCACTCCCGAATCGCCCTCGCGCATAAGGGCCAACACGCCGCGAAGGCGATCGGCATAGCGCAGCGCGTAATCCAGGGGACCCGTCGCGTCAAACGGGACAAGATCCTCGTCGCTCGTGGAACTTGACACGAAACGCGAGCCCCCTGCGCTATCCACCTGTGCCAGAACATCCAAAAACTCGTTAAGCGCCACGAAAGACGGGATAGGCGCATCGGGTTTGTGCGCGTCAGGCACGGCTCTTTTTAAGCCCACAATCTCTTCTACCGTACGCATCGAAGACGAAGACGAAGACGGCTCGAGTCCCGATCTTCTTGTGGGCTTTGCCTGCTGAGGCGGCTCGACCTTGGTATTAGGCGTGGCTGCAGGCGCGGGCGTGGGTACGGGCTCGGAATTTGCGACTTCGCGCGCGGGACTCTCGGCCTTGACGACTTGCGCCGCACTGCGCTCTCGCTCTTCTCGCCTCGCGCGCTCAAGCTGTTCGATGCGCTTGAGCTGACGCGCGTTTTCGGCGCGCTTTGCCTGGCGTTCCTGCTCTTCGATAAGCGAAAACGCCTCTTCCACCTCGGGACGCAGCTCCATCTCAAACACGCCAGCGCCCGGCTTTCCCGTGGCACGCGTCCGATACAGTAGCGGCCACCACTCATCCATGCCGAACTGGTCCTTTTGCGGCGCAGGCACGCCAAAGCGTTCGCCTGCAGCCTGAGCCGCCTCGCTGAGCCAACGCCGGTATCGACCCATGGTGCCGCGATAGCGAATGCTCATCTGCTGGAACGTCGCCGGCCCACCGTAGTCGCGCAAGCAACGCACAGCTTTGGAAGCATCCGTTTCCGCAAAAGACGGATCGCCCAAAAGCTCCGCCCACTGTTCGGCGGTAATCGGCGAGCTAAACTCCTCCTCGGTAGGATGCCAGGTATAGTCGATCTCTACCTCTTCCTCCTCAGGCTCGGCCACTGGTTCCTGGGTGCGTCGGTTAGCACGCTCATTTCTTATGATTGCCATGTACGTTCCCCTAATAATCGTGTACGCACGGGGAAGGGTACCACATAGGCAAGCGTTTTGGGACATCCCGCGCATATGGCAACAGTTAGGACACCAACACGCGAGGCCTTGGCGGGCGGGTCCCCAATGTCCGATTTTCTCTGCAACGGTGGGTCTTGCCCGCCATGCGCACTTTTCGGCCCACAACCTTCCCTACCGGGCGCACTTCTTTGCGACGCGCCAGCCGCCGTGCACACTTTCCCGTCCAAATCCTTCCCTGCCGTGCGCACAAATCGGCCATTTGTGCGCACGGTGGGGAAGGTTGTGGAGCGGAAAGTGTGCACGGCCCTCCCCGACCCCAGGAAAGTGCGCACGGTAGAGAAGCCCGCGGGCCAGAAAGTGTACACGAGGCCCCCCGACCCTCGGAAGGGACCCCGGTAGACTATGCGCTGCGCTATTCCCCCGCCGCCTCGCGATCGGCGATGAGGCGCGCCATGGTGGCATACAGGCGCTCGGGCTCTATGGGCTTGGACATATGGGCGTCCATGCCCGCCTGCAATGAACGCTCCACATCCTCGTCAAACACGTTCGCCGTCATGGCAATTATGGGTACGACCTTTGCGTCGGCACGATCGAGCGCGCGAATGGCGCGGGTTGCCTCAAGGCCATCCATAACGGGCATGCGTACGTCCATAAGAACCGCATCGTAGTAGCCCTCTGGGGAATCGGCAAACATGTCCACCGCAATCTGACCGTTTTGCGCGTGCTCAGCCTCCATCTCTTCCAGCTCGAGCAGGTCGGTAAGAATCTCCGCGTTTTGGTCGACGTCTTCCGCCATGAGTATCCGGCGGCCCGCGAGCGAGCTTTGCAGCGGCTGCTCCTCCTCGGGCTCCGCCGCCTCTTCATCCGCCTGCTGCAGCTCCATGTTATGCTTCTGTTGCAGCAAGGTATGTATTTCCCTGGAGAGGCTGTCGGAGAAGAGCGGCTTGGCCATGATTCCATCCACCCCTCCGCCGCGCGCGTCCTCTTCGATTATGTCCCAGTTGTAGCCGGTGAGCATGATGACGATGGTCTCGCCTCCATCGAAGGAGCGGATGGAGCTCACCAACTCAAGGCCGTTCATGTCCGGCATCTTGTAGTCCGTAAGAACGATCCCGTAGCCATTTCCGGCGTCGTGCGCCGTCCTCGCAAGATCGACGCCCACACGCGGATCCACGGTAAAGTCCGCCTCGATTCCCATGCTCCGCAACGCCAGCTGCGCGTGCTCGCATGCGATCTCGTCGTCATCCACCACAAGAGCGCGCAAGCCGGAAGGCAGCACGATGCCGTGGTCGTCCTGGGCGCTGCGACTCGACGCGCGAAGCGTCACGGTAACCGTGAACACCGATCCGACGCCCTTCTTGCTCTGGACGTCTATGCTGCCGTCCATCATCTCGACGTAGTTCTTGGTTATTGCCATTCCCAGGCCAGTGCTGCCGTATTTGTTCACCGAGGACTCGTCCTCTTGCGAAAACGCCTCAAAGATATGCGGGATGTATTCCTCATCCATGCCAACGCCCGTATCGCTCATGCGAAAACGCAACGTGCATGTGTCCTCGTTCCTCGAGGCCTGCTCGACGTCGAGGGTCACGTCGCCCGGGGCGTCCGTAAACTTAACGGAGTTCCCCAAGATGTTTATGAGCACCTGCTTGAGCTTCAAGTCGTCGCCAACGTAGTAGTCAGCCACGTCGCCAATGATGTTGCACTCGTAGCGAAGGCCCTTGTCCTGACACTGACCATTTATGATGATGTTGATCTGGTCTATGAACTCGCGGAACGAGAACTCCTCGCTATTGAGCGACATGCGTCCCGACTCGATGCGACTCATATCCAGGATGTCGTTAATGAGACCGAGCAGGTGCTTGGCGCTCGCACCTATTTTTTCCAGACGCTCACGCGTGCGAGGCGAAATGTCAGGGTCGCGCAACGCAATGTTGTCCAGGCCAATGATGGCGTTCATGGGCGTGCGAATCTCGTGGCTCATGTTGGAAAGGAAGCTGGTCTTGGCACGACTGCTCTCCTCCGCAAGGACCTTCTCGACTTCTGTCTGCCGCTCGCGCTGCTGCATGAACCTATAGATGTCCAGCAGGAACAGGATTGCCCCAACGACGAGCAGCACCTGAATGAGTATGCACGAAAACAGAACGCCATCGACGCTCTTTGCCGTGGTGGCCGCGAGCGTTTCGGCCGCATCGGGTGACGCCAGCACGCTTGCCTGGAGCTGTGCCGCACCCTGCTCAAAGGCGTCGCTGGCTGTTTGGCGCATCCATACGCTCGAGGTAAATATAATGAGACCCAGTAATACGACCCATGCCACGATGGAGCGTCCCAGACGCTTTTGCTTGTCGCGCTTGAGGATAAAGCGGAAATACGCGAAGCCAAGGATGCTCCAAGCCGCAAGGATAAGGTACGACTCGGTGGCAAGCGTCTTTACGGATATGAGGTTGGGCAGCAAAAACTCCACGGCAAACATGAGGGAAATGACAAGACCCACTATACCCATAATCGTTATGGTTCGGTTATTCCCCCGTGCCGCCTTCCAAGCCGATGCCGAGGCAAAGGCATAGGCTATGGTAGCGCCAACGGTAGTTACGTCCACGATCCAGCTGATGGCCGTACGCCCAAAAAAGGGCAGCACCACAGAGATGCCCAAAACGCACAGGATTGCACGACGAGGTACGTTGTGCTCGTCCAGCTTTCCAACCCACTTGGGTATCATACCGTCTAAGGAGAGCGCACGGACCAAGCGGCTCAGCGCCACGTAGTTGCCCACTAAGCCGGTGAGGATGCCGCAAAGGGAGGCTATTCCCAGCACCACCGTGCCTGCGCTGCCCAAAGCCGCAGTCGCGGAAAAGAACGTCGGCTGCGACTCGACCCCAGAATAGGCATCGAGATTTGCCAGGTACTCTGGCCAGGACGACACGCCCTGCGGCTGTGCCGTTGCCGCCAGCATGGCAAGCAGGGAATACGCTGCCGCGGCGGCAACAATGGCGGCAGCGAATATGGGAAGGCTCCTCTTTAGCGAGAAGCGCGCTTCGGCAGCGGAGTGCGTTATGGACTCAAAGCCCACATACGCCCAAGGCGCCAGCGCAAAGATCGTGAACACGCTCTCCAGGGGGTTGTTGCCCGGTGCGAACGCCGGCTCAAGCGCAGCGCCAGCGCTCGCCTGCTTGCCAAAGGCGGCAACGGCGCACACGACAATGCCCACGAGCAGAAGCACGGCCATAACCGTTTGCGTACGCCCCGCAAGACTCCTGCGCAAGCAAACGAGTGCCGCAATTACCAGCGAGGCCACCGCTAGCAAGATCTCGCCCATATACACATGGAAGCCCGCGACGTAGTAATCGAAGCCAAACTGGAAGGTGGAGCCCAAAAGGGTACGGGCAATAAGCGGAAGGGCGGTCGCGTTTGCCCACAGAATCGCTATGTAGGTAATGATCAGAAACCATGCGGCCAAAAAGCCGTGGTCGTAGCCAAAGCACTTTTTGGTATAGGTATAGGTACCGCCGTTGTCGGGATAGCGATTCATCAAATAGTGGAAGTTAACGCCCAGCACGAGCATGGCGAGCGCGCCCAGACAAATGCCCACCGCGGTTCCCACCGGTCCCGCAATGGGCAAGAACGTGTTGCCGGGCATAACGAACGAGCCCCAGCCCACGCTGCAGCCAAAGGCAAGCGCCCAAGCGCCCATTACCGTAAGATAGGGTGGAACCTTACATTTTTCCTCGACCTGTTCCAAGTTCATTCTGCGCTAGTTCCCCTCTACCGCTTGGTACGAAACCTATCCGCAGTATAAGCCTTTGGCAATCGCCTTGTCATTAATCCTATTGAGCGGCGTATTCATTTATTCCGTCTGAGGTCTTTTTGTACAGCTCGGCGATTTCGTCGAGCTTGCCCGCCACCTCGTCGTCGGAGAGCTTGCGCGGGTTTCCGGGCCTAAACTCCTCGGCGATATCGGAAGACAAGGACGCCAGCTTCGTGAGCCCAAGGTTCCCGCAAACGCCCTTTACGGCGTGGGCGCTCTCGAAGAGCTCCGTGGGATCCATCGTCTTGCCCGCCTCCAAGAGCCTATCAACAACGCCGTTGGCCGTGAGCTTGCGTATGTGCTTGTCCAGCAACCGGTCCATGCGCAATACGCGTAGGGCTTGGTCGTAGTCACCGTCGATGGTTACGTAGAGCTCCTGTAGCGTCATAGTCTAATTCCTTTCTGCTTCGATTTCGCGCCGGATGAGCTCCTCAAACTCATCTGCAGGCAGAGGACGCGAAAAATAATAGCCCTGAATAAGGTCACAGCCACCCTCCTGCAGGAAGGCGAGCTGTTCTTCCGTTTCTACGCCTTCGGCCACCACCAGCACCTTCAGGTACTTGGCAAGGTCGAGGACCAGTGTGATGAGGCGACGGTCCGTCTCGCTGTTCTCGATGTTGCGCACGAACTTCATGTCCATCTTGAGCACGTCCACCGGCATGTCCGACAGCATGTTGAGCGAGGAATAGCCACTGCCAAAGTCGTCCATCTCGATTTGGAAGCCATCGTCACGCAGGCGCTTTACCACATCCAGCACCAACGCCGCGTCATCTGTGTAGGCGGATTCCGTAACCTCGAGCTTAATGTCGTCGTAATCCAAGCCGTTGCTCTCGATGAGCTGCTTGAGCTTCTCCTCCAGCTGCGGGTCAAACACGTCTGCGCGCGAGAGGTTAACCGAAACAGGCAGCGTAATGCCGTAGGCTTCCTTCCAGGCGGCAACCTGCTTGGCGGCTTCCTGCCATACATAGCTGTCCACCATGCTAATGAGGCCATTGCCCTCAAAGAGGGGGATAAAATCCCCCGGCGATATCATGCCGAGCTCGGGATGCACCCAACGTATGAGCGCCTCCGCGCTGCTGAGCATGGGCGGATCGTACTGCACGTTGTATTTGGGCTGATAGAACACCTTGAACTGCCGCTCGTCAATGGCGGCGCGCAAATCGTTGAGCAGACGCTGGTTAAGAAGCTCTCCCTGACGCATGGCGTCGTCATACACCTCAAGCGGCTTTTGGTAGTTGCCGCGAGCCTTGTTGCATGCTGCCCAGGCACGGTCGAACATGAGCACGGGCCCCGCACCCTCCGTCCAATGACACACGCCCATGCGCAGATGAATGTTCACGTTGGGAGAGGTCTCGTTAACGCTGTTCTGGAACCTGTTGAGCAGCGCCTGGTAATCGTCCTGGTGGACACAGTAAATTTGAAAGCGGTCCGCCTCAAAGCGACCGGCAATGCCACGTGTCGTCGCAAGGAAGCTGCGTATCTCGACGCCGATGCACTGCAATATGTAGTCGCCAAACTCATAGCCGTGAAGGGCATTGACGTTATGGAACTGCTCTATGTTGATCGCAATGGCATCCAGGTGCTCTTCCGGATGGTACTGCGCAAGCCGATTGGCATACTCGAAGAAGAAGTTGCGGGAGTATAGCAGGGTGATCTTGTCGTGCTCCGCAGCCGAGATAAGCTGCCGTCCCTCGCTCAGCTCTATGATCCTGCCCACGCGGGCAAGAATCACCTCGTGCAAATCGAAGGGCTTGGTAATAAAGTCGGCAGCGCCCATTTGAAGCGCCTGCAGCTCCGCGCTCTTCTCGGCGGTGAGCACGATTATGGGAATCTTGGACAGTTGCTCGTCTTCACGCACGTATTCGAGCACCTCAAAGCCGCTCATCACCGGCATCATAAGGTCCAAGAGCACGATGGATAGCTCGTCTGCATGCTCTCGCATGGCATCAAGCGCCTCTTGGCCGTCTGCCGCAAAGATAACCTCGTAATCGTCCTCCAGAATCATCCCCAGGATGTCCCGGTTGATCTCGTAATCGTCCACGACAAGAACCAGCTGGGGGCGGTCTATTTGCTTCGACTGAATCATATGCTCACTCCCCCTGACATGGTTTCTCGTACATGTACCGCTTAATCGTGCCGTACAGCAAGTCGACGTCTGCCGGCTTTGCCAGATGCGCATTCATGCCCGCGTCAAGAGACTGCTCTACGTCGCTTTGGAATGCGTTTGCCGTGAGCGCGATGATGGGAACCGACTGCGCGTCTGGACGGTCCAAGCTTCGTATTTGACGTGTGGCCGTGAGGCCGTCCATAACAGGCATGCGTAAGTCCATAAGAATTGCATCGTAATAGTATGGTTGAGATTTTGCAACCATTTCCACGGCAACCTGACCGTTTTCGGCATGCTCGGTCTGGGCGCCCTCGATCTCCAAAAGATCTATTACGATCTCGGCATTTGCCTCTTGGTCCTCCACGACGAGCACACGCCGCCCCTCAAGGCTGTCCACACCCTGTTGCGCATCCGGAGCAGGCGCATTGGCTTCCGCGGTTTCCTCTTCGTTTTTGCTTGCCACGGCGAACGGCAGCGTAACGACAAAAGTCGACCCCTCTCCCTTTACGCTGGTTACCCCTATGCTCCCGCCCATGCGTTCGACGATGTCCTTTGAGCGCGCCAAGCTCAGGCCGCTGCCGCCATAGCGACTGGTAACGCTGCCGTCCTCTTGCGAGAAGGCAGTAAATAGCTGCGACAGAAAATCCTCGCTCATGCCGATGCCCGTGTCAGAGACTGTAAAGCTCACCGTTTGAGCATCGTCGCCAACTTCGCACAACTGCACGCGCAGAGACACGCTTCCAGGTGCTTCCGTATACTTTACGGCGTTGTCCAAAAGGCTCAGCAGCACTTCCTTAACCTGTGTCTCGTCGCCAACGCAGGCATCGTGAATCGTGTCGTCAGATTCCACCGCATAGTCGAGGCCCTTTCCCTCGCACAGCGTCTGCGCAATGGCGTTTATCTGACTCAGGGCGGCGCTCAGCGAGAACTCGTCATTCTTGATCGCCGCGATGTCCGCGTCGGATTCGTTTATGTACAAGATCTTGTTTATGAGGCTCAGCATGTGCTGTGCGCTCAAGCCGATCTTTTCCAAATACTCGCGCGTTTGTGGCGAGAGGTCCGGGTCTTTGAGCGCGATGGTATCCAGCCCCATTATTACGTTCATGGGGGTCCGCATCTCGTGGCTCATGGTGGCAAGGAACTCGGTCTTCACCTGGTTGCTCTTCTCGGCCACCAAAAGGTCCGTTGACAGGCGCTCGTTATCCCTGATCTTTTTGGTTACGCGCTCCAAAAAGCGGTACATAACGAATACGAATATGCTCCCGCCGAAGAGGATTCCCGAAACCAGAAGGTCGGGGTTGCCAAACAGGCCAACGCCGAGGTAGCCCAAGAGAAACAGCACCAGCAGGGTGATGGGTAGGTAGAACATGCGCTTCTCGGTACCCCACTCAGCGCCATCCTGCACGCTTCGCGCGAAGCGCACAAAGCCATAGATGTTATACACCATGAGCGCACTTCCAAGGTACACCATAGCGAGGATGGCCGCGTGCAGCATGTAGGGACCCTTTCGACGCACGCATTCTTATACAGACTCAGTTTACTCGATTTGGCCCGGCATTCCCTCGTCTTCCTCGGGCAGTGCCCCGAGCGGAAAGGCGTATGGGCAGCCCCGCGCTCGAACAGTCCTCGCTTCGCTTGCGGAACTCGCGGGGGTTTGCCGCGGGTGCCGGCCCTCGCGCCCCCGGACGGGGCGGGCAGCCCCCGCGCTCGAACAGTCCTCGCTTCGCTTGCGGAACTCGCGCGGGGGGCTGCCCGCCCCGTCCGCGGGCGCGAGGGCACGAAAGCGACCCTTGGCACATACTCTACATGCGCTATTTGAGCTTGGCGCGACCGAGGAGCAGCGAATTCGTTACCACGCTCACGCTCGAGAGGGCCATGCAGGCCGAGCTGAGCTCGGGTGGCAGTATTCCGAAGGCGGCAAGCGGAACCAGCAGGAGGTTGTACCCGGGTGCCCAGGCGAAGTTCTGCTTGATCTTGCGCATGGTCGCCGCCGAGAGCGCGATTGCGGTGGCCACATCCCGCACGTCGTCGTGCATGAGGACAATCTGCCCCACCTCCAGGGCCGCATCGGAGCCGGCGCTCATCACGATTCCCACGTCTGCCGTCGCGAGCGCGGGCGTATCGTTGATGCCGTCACCCACCATGGCGACGAGCTTCTCGTGCGAGGGGTCAAGCAGCTCCGCCACGCGCTCGGCCTTCTGGCCGGGAAGGACCTCGGCCATAACGTGGCTGGCTTCTATGCCCACCTGCTCAGCAACATGCTCTGCCGCGGAGCGTGCATCACCCGTAAGCAGATACACCTCCAGGCCTCGCTCGTGGAGCATGCGCACTCCCTCGGCCGACGTCGGCTTGGGTTTGTCGGCGGCCGCAATGGCACCCGCCACGCCAAAGGACTCAAAGACCAAATACATTACGGTGGCATGGGCACCGGCGCCGCTTTGCGCGAATTCCTTGCACCACGCAGGGACCTCGCCGCCCGTGAGCTCGTGGACGAGCCGCTCGTTGCCAAAGCCAAACAGCTCCCCGTCCACGCGGCCCGTCACGCCCGAACCAACGCGCGCCTCAAAGTCGCTCACCATGTTTGCGGGAACTTGGATGTCGTTTTCGGCGGCATACATAAGCACCGCACGTGCCAGCGGATGCTCGCTGCCTCGCTCGAGCGCCGCCGCAAAGCGCACGACGTCCTCCTCGCTCGCCTCTTCGCCATGCGCGACGCCAACCACCATGGGCATGCCCTGGGTAAGCGTCCCGGTCTTGTCGAACACGACCTTGCCTATCTTGCCAGCCTGCTGCAGCGCGTCCCCGTCCTTTATGAGGATGCCCTGCTCGGCACCGCGACCCGTACCCACCATAACAGCGGTGGGGGTAGCCAGCCCTAAGGCACACGGACAGGCCACCACGATTACCGACACGCCCGCCATGAGGGCTCGTTCGAACGCAGCGCCGTCCACCCCCGTCGTAGCTGCGGCATAAATCATCCAGCCCGCAAACGTCACAAGCCCAAGCAGCAGAATCGCGGGCACGAACACCGACGCAATGCGATCGGCGAGCTGCTGGATCTTGGGCCGAGACCCCTGGGCCTTCTCCACCATCTCCACGATGCGACTGAGCGTGGACTCCGCGCCGACGCGCGTGGCGGTTACGATTAGCGAGCCGTTGCCGTTTATGGTGGCGCCACACACCTCGTCGCCCACCGTCTTTTCGCACGGCATGGGCTCGCCCGTGAGCATGGACTCATCCACCGAGCTGGACCCCTCAATCACCGTGCCGTCCACCGGGACCTTCTCGCCTGGGCGTATCTGGACAACGTCGCCCACCCGGACGTCGTCGATCGGCACGTCGACCACCTCGTCCGCCCGCTTTACGTGGGCGATCTTTGGCGCAAGGCTCATAAGCTCCTCAACCGCCTCGCCCGCACGGCCCTTGGCCTTGGCCTCCAGCATCTTGCCCAGCTGCACAAAGGTGATGAGCATGGCACTTGTCTCAAACGGGGCCATGGTGCCCGCCGTGGTGGGAGAGAACGTCACGTACAGCGAGTAGACAAATGCGATGCTCGTGCCCACCGCAACCAGCGTGTCCATGTTGGCCGAGCGTGCCTTGAGCGCCCCAAGCGCACCGCGATAGAACCGCGCGCCCGCAACGAACTGCACGGGTATGGTAAGGACCATGCATACGACGTTCATCACCAGCATCATCTGCTCGTGCGTATGGCCTTCGCCGAAGATCGCCGTTGCGAGCGGCATGAGCGCGCTCATTCCCAAAGGCGTCATGCTTATGACCATAATGAGGGCGGTGAGCACGAGTGACATGCAGAAGAGCCGCAGGTCGTGACGACGTTGGGCTGCCTCGCGCTCCCTGCGCTCCCGATCGAAGGCCGCCCGGTTTTCCTTGGGAATCACCGTGGCGCCGTAGCCCAAGTCCACGATGGTCTGCACCACCTGCGCCATGTTTGTGCGCTGGGGATCGAAGGTCACGGTACCGTTGTTGGCCGCCAGGTTGACCTCGCAGGTCTCTACCCCATCCATACGGCCAACCATCTTTTGAATCAACGCCGAGCAGTTGGCGCAGTGCATGCCCTCTATGGCTATACGCTCTGTTTGCATGTGTCTCTCCTCTGTTGAACGCCGTAAGTATACCCTGCGCATGGCGGTCTCATGCAAATATGCCACCGCACCTGTCGAAGGGGAGACGGAAGTCCCCGTGCTCAGACAGCGCTTCGCCTCGTCTCGGGCAGGCGATGAGCGTGGTGGGATGGGCTCCGCGTGCTCAAACAGCGCTTCGCGAACTGCGCCGCGGAACCCATACCACCACGCCCATCGCCTTCCCAGGCCACTGCGCGAACTGCGCTCGCAGAGCCTCTGCCGCCCTGCCTCGCCTGCGCAGGCCAGTGTTACGAACATGTCACGTAACTCACACCAACTCATACGATGACCCACAATGCACGCATTCACAAATTGCTCTTGCAAGGAGTACGCATGTCGGAAAAAACCTCTATCCTCCAACGCAAAGACGTCGTAATAAGCTTTCAGCGCTATGCCATAGACGCTTTTGGTGCCATGGCACAAGGCCTGTTTGCCTCGCTGCTCATCGGCACGATCTTCTCGACGATAGGAGACCTGAGCGGGATTGCGGCAATAGGGCAGATAGGCACGTTTGCAAAGGCAGTTGCCGGCCCTGCCATGGCCATAGCCATTGGCAACGCACTTGGCGCTCCCCCCTTGGTCCTCTATTCGCTCGCCGCCGTGGGCTATGCCGCAAACGACGCAGGTGGAGCGGGCGGCCCGCTTGCCGTATTCGTGGTTGCGATCGTGGCAGCCGAACTGGGAAAGATCGTATCGAAGGAAACCAAGGTGGACATACTGGTGACCCCGGGCGTGACCGTGGGCATCGGTTGCGCGCTCGCCCTTGCCATTGGACCCTGGATCGGCGCGGCGGCCTCGTGGGTGGGCAACCTGATCATGTGGGCAACGGACCTGCAGCCCTTCCTCATGGGCATCGTCGTGTCGGTGGTGGTTGGCGCGGCCCTTACCCTGCCCATATCCAGCGCGGCCATTTGCGCGGCGCTGGGGCTCACGGGACTTGCCGGGGGCGCCGCACTCGCGGGGTGCTGCGCTCAGATGGTGGGCTATGCCGCCGCGAGCTTTGCCGACAACGGCTGGTCGGGCGTGGTGTCCCAAGGTTTGGGCACGTCGATGCTCCAAGTTCCCAACATCTTCAAGAAGCCGATTACCTGGGTTCCCGCGCTCGTTGCCAGCGCCGTGGGCGGCCCCGTTGCCACGGTTGTGTTTGGCCTCCAGCAAAACGGCGCCGCCATCGCCAGCGGCATGGGCACATGCGGTCTCGTGGGACCCATTGGCTTGTACTCTGGCTGGATCCAGAGCGGCATCGCACCCGGACCACGCGAATGGCTTGCCATGGCGCTCGTGTGCTTTATTATTCCCGCCATCGTTTCCTGGCTGGTTGCGTTCGGGCTCCGTCGTGCCGGCCTTATCCAAGAGGGAGACATGGACGTAGCGTAGTTTGCGCAGGAACGGAGCGCGAACGATGCGGGGCTCCTGTACCATAGAGGAAGTTCAGACTCGCACAGGGAGAGACGCATGTATCGCATCGTAGCAACCGACATGGACGAAACGTTCCTCGCAGCCGACCACACGGTCCCCCAGGCAAACATCAACGCCATTCTGGCCATGCGCCAAAAGGGCGTGCTCTTCGTTCCCGCCAGTGGCCGTGCCTTTGGCTCCATTATGGGAAGCCTGCGCACCCTGCCTCCCGAATGCCTGGAGGGCAGCTACGTTATTTCCTACAACGGCGGTTGCATCAATCGCGTGGGCGAGGACAAGCCCATCGTATACAACCAGATCTCGTTCGACACGGTGCAGCGACTCTTTGACTATGCGGTCTTTGCCGGCGACATTGGCATGCACATCTACACCGTAGCAGGCGACGTGTGGGGCTGGGGCCTTACCGACTCCGAGCTCGCCTACCTCGACGGGCACATGGACATCAAGGTGTTCGAGGGCGATTCCATCGAGTTTTTGCGCGATGTGCCCTTGTCCAAGTGCCTCTATGTGTACGAGGACCTTGACGTGCTGCACGAGCTTGCACTTGCCATGGACCCTGCCCTTACCGAGGGCCTCTCCACGACGTTTTCGTCTGGGCGGTATTACGAGTTCAATCCTGGGGGTGTCGACAAAGGTGCGGGAATTCGCGAGCTCGCCAAGCTGCTTGACATCCCCCTTTCGGAGGTCATTGCCTGCGGCGATTCCGAAAACGACATGGCCATGCTGGAGGCGGCGGGTCTTAGCGTGGTGGTGAGCAACGCCACGCCCGAAGCCAAGGCGGTGGCAGATTACGTGGCCGAGTCAAGCTGCTCCGACGGCGTTTTTGCCGAGGTTTACGACAAATTCATCGCCTAGAGGGACAGTTTGAAGCCTTTTTTGCGTATTGCATCCTCTATATGTTTATTTGTAATAAATTAGTGGGAAATGAATGAGTGACTTTCGAAGGCCAACTGGGCAAACGTATTTTTGAACAGATTCATTTCCCATTAGGTATTTTATGCAATGGGAAATGAATCTGTTCAAAAAAGCAAAACCCCAGTTGAGCTCAAAAAGCATCGCATTCATTTCCCATTAATCGCCCCGTGTTATGGCAAGTCGCACTCAGAGTTATGGGCAAGAACGCCAAAGGTGTCCCCAACCAACGAAATATCGTCTCGCCGCGAGTGTGATCGGACGTTTTGGCCGCTCCCACAGAGTCGAAGTATCCGATTTTATGCGCAGGTGCGACGCCACGGATAAAACCGGACGTTTTGGCCTCCCACTTCCTACACGACTTCGCTATGTTTTGCTCCTTGGCTCTTGCTTTTTAATTCCTAGTAATTACTATGATTTAGGAAGTTACGCATGTATCGTCCGAAGCCTTCGGACGCGACCATAGGGAGATTAGCAATGTCCAACCAATTGCTCCGCGTAAACGGCATTTCGGCCGGAACCGAGGACAAACCCATCCTGCACGACGTGAGCCTGGAGGTAGGCTCGGGCGAGACGCATGTGCTCATGGGCCCCAACGGCGCCGGCAAGTCCACGCTTGGCCACGTGATCATGGGCGACCCCGCCTACCAAGTAACGGACGGCACCATCGTCTTCGACGGCACAGACATAACCGAGCAGTCTGCCGACAAGCGCTCGCTCGCGGGCATCTTCTTGAGCTACCAGGCGCCGGTGGAGGTACCGGGAGTGCCCCTGTACTCATACCTGCGCACCATCACGCAAAAGCGCCCCGAGCTCAAGATGACGGCGCGCAAGTTCCGCAACCGCGTGGGCGAGATTGCCGAGCAGCTCGATATGGGCAGCTCCTTCCTCACGCGCGAGCTCAACGTAGGCTTTAGCGGCGGCGAGAAGAAGAAGATCGAGATGCTGCAGCTCCTGCTGCTGCGTCCCAAGCTGGCAATCCTGGACGAGACGGACTCCGGCCTGGACGTCGACGCGCTTTCCGTGGTAAGCCGCGGCATTGAGGCCTATCGCAAGGATTGCGACGGCGCGTTGCTGGTAATTACCCACAACACGCGAATCCTCGAGCGCCTAACCGTGGACCGCACCCACGTTATGGTGCAGGGACGCCTGGTCGCCGAAGGACCGGGATCGCTCATCGACGACATCGACGCGCACGGCTTCGAGCAGTTCGAGAAGGCCAGCGCTGGCGGTGAGGCATAGATGAGCGAGAGGACCCAAAATCGTACCCACGTGGACGACGTCGATCGTTCACTCTACGACTTCACCTACTCCGAGGAGGGCTACGAGCGCTACGACGACGGACTGACGCCCAACATCGTACGTGCCATTAGCCAGAAGAAGGACGAACCGGAGTGGATGCTCAACATGCGCCTCGCCGCGCTTGACACCTACCACGCCAAGGAGATGGCACCGAACTGGGGGCCCTCCATCGCCGGCCTGGACATGGACCACATCTCCACGTACGTAAGCCCGCGCACCAAGCAAGCCAAGAACTGGGACGACGTGCCCGACGACATTAAGAACACGTTCGAGCGCCTTGGCATCCCCGAGGCAGAGCGCGAGAGCCTCGCGGGCGTGGGCGCCCAATACGACTCCGAGATCGTGTACCACAACATGCGCGAGGAGGTCGCCAAGAGCGGCGTCATATACACCACCATTGAGGACGCGCTGCACGACCCGCAGTGGGAGCCCGTGGTTCACGAGTACTTTGGCACGCTCATCCCACCCGCGGACCACAAGTTCGCCGCGCTGCACTACGCCGTGTGGTCGGGTGGGTCGTTCGTATACGTACCCGAAGGCGTTACCGTAGAGTACCCGCTACAGAGCTACTTCCGTCTTAACGCCGAAGGCGCCGGCCAGTTTGAGCACACCCTCATCATCGTAGAGAAGGGCGCCGACCTGCACTTTATTGAAGGCTGTTCCGCACCCAAGTACTACGAGGCAAACCTGCATGCAGGAGCCGTTGAGCTGTTTGTGAAGGACGGTGCGCGCCTGCGCTACTCGACCATCGAGAACTGGTCCAAGAACATGTACAACCTCAACACCAAGCGCGCCCGCGTTGGCGCCGACGCAAAGATGGAATGGGTGAGCGGCAGCTTTGGCAGCCACGTGAGCTACCTCTACCCCACCACCATCCTGGCTGGCGACCGCGGCATCTGCGAGTTCACCGGTATCACGTTCGCCGGCGCCACCCAGGACCTCGACACCGGCTGCAAGGTGATCCTCAACGGCGCAAACACCACCGCCAGCGTGGACACCAAGTCCATCTCCAAGGATGGCGGATGCAACACCTTCCGCAGCTCCGTGGTGGTGGGACGCCGCGCCGCAAACGCCCGCTGCTCGGTAAGCTGCCAGTCGCTCATGCTCGACGACATAAGCTGCTCCGACACCATTCCCGCCATGGACGTACGCAACGCCACGGCAAGCGTGGGACACGAGGCCACCATTGGACGCATATCGGATGACACGGTCCTCTACCTCATGAGCCGCGGATGCTCCGAGGCCGAGGCACGCACCATGGTGGTGGGCGGCTTTGCCAATCCTGTGAGCAAGGAGCTGCCGCTGGAGTACGCCGTAGAGATGAACAACCTCATCAAACTCGAGATGGAAGGGGCGATTGGATAATGGCCGAGAACAGCACCGCAACGCTCTCGCGCGTCAATACCCCACCCGCGCAGACCTGGAACTATCTGCGCACCAACGACATCACCCTGCAGGTCCCCAGCATCTCGCGCAAGGGCGACGTGTACTTTGCGCTCCCCCGCCTCTTCGAGGGCATCGAGTGCGGCATGGGACGTCAGGTTACGGATTGGGTCGAATCGCAAGCCAAGGACGCGCACTACGTAGAGGTACGCGCTGGTGAGAAGCGCGAAGAACCCATAGTCGCCACCATGGACACCGGCGTTATGGTACGCGCCGGCGCCGAGGCGACCGTCGTGGTGTGCACAGGCGGCGGCGAGGACTCCGAGTCCGCCGACGAGGGCGAGGCGCCCGACACCAGCGCTCAGCCCGTCACCTCCGCTTCCCTCGTCCGCATTTGGGCCGAACGCGATGCACGCGTGCACGTGCTCGAGTTCGTGGCCGCCGACGACGATCGGCAGCATCTCGAGTCGGTGGGCATCGTTGCCGGCGACCGCGCGCGCGTGGACGTGCGCCAGTTCTTCCTAGGGGCACGCACCACGGCAGCGGGACTCGCCTGCTCGCTCGACGGCGCAAACGCGCGCTTCGATCTGTCGTGTCGCTATTTGGGCGCAGGCGAGGAGCGGCTGGACATCAACCACGTCGTGCGCATGCGGGGCAAGAACGGTCGCGCCAACGTAAGCGAGTCGGGCGTGCTCGACGGACATGCCCGCAAGGCGCTTCGCGCAACCATCGATCTTGTCCACGGGTCATCGGGCTCGGAAGGCACCGAACTGGAGAACGTGCTCGTGCTCTCCGACGATGTAACCAACAAGACGATGCCCGTAATACTGTGCGACGAGGACGACGTGGCCGGAAACCATGGCGCCACCATTGGCTCCGTCGGCCCCGAGCAGATTGGCTATCTTGCCAATCGCGGACTTGCGCTCGAGGAAATTGAGGCTCTGTATGTGCGAGCGCTCTTCGACGAGGCCGTACTTGCCGCGCCCACGTCCGCCATACGCGCGACCGTGCTTGCGCGAGCCGCAACCGTGCTGGGCGAAGAGGTCGCTCGCGACCTGGTAGAGGGCCTTGGGCTCGACGGCACCGCAACCGAGGAGGACTAGCCATGGCCAGCTCGCTTACCGCAACTGAGCTCGAGGCTCTTGCGTGCAGCCCCTACAAGCGGGACTTTCCGCTACTCGCCGCACATCCTGAGCTCGCGTTTCTTGACAGCGCAGCCACGGCACAGCGCCCCGCTGCCGTGCTGGACGCGCAGCGCAGCTTCTACGAGACCATGAACGCCAATCCCCTGCGTGGCCTATATCGCCTCTCCGTTGAGGCGACCCAGGCGATCGCAGACGCTCGCGACCACATCGCCCGCTTTATTGGCGCGCTCGACGACGCGGGCAGCCCACAGGGCAACGCGATCGTGTTCACCCGCAACGCCAGCGAGGCACTCAACCTCCTTGCCCACACGTTGCCGCAGATCGTAGAGCTGGGGCCTGACGACGAGGTCGTTATTTCCATAATGGAGCACCACTCTAACCTCATTCCCTGGCAGCAGGTCTGCACGGCCACGGGAGCAAAGCTCGTGTATCTGCGACCAGACGAGAGCTTTTGCATAACGGATGCCGAAATCAAGGCGAAGATCGGGCCGCACGCAAAGATCGTGTCAGTGACGCACGTCTCCAACGTGCTGGGCGTCCAGAACAACATAGCCGCCATTGCCGCGCGGGCGCACGAGGTGGGTGCGCTGTGCATTGCCGACGGCGCGCAGTCGGCTCCGCACGTAAGTGTGGACATACGTGCGCTGGGATGCGACTTCTTTGCCTTTAGCGGTCACAAACTCGGTGGTCCTTTGGGCATCGGCGTGCTTTGGGGACGTCCGGAGCTCCTGGACGCCATGCCACCCTTCCTTACGGGCGGCGAGATGATCGACGCCGTAACCGAAACAGACGCGATTTGGTCGCCCGTGCCGCAAAAGTTCGAGGCCGGCACCCAAGACGCTGCCGGCGCCTTTGCCACCGACGCATGCCTGACCTATTTGGAATCGCTGGGCATGGAGTCAGTCGAGCAGCGCGAGCGGCTGCTGGCAGCCTATTTGTGCGAGCGGCTGCAGGAGCGCGACTACATAACCATAGTGGGTCCCGCGGAGCCGACGCGCCACATCAGCGCCGTGTCGTTTGACGTTGCCGGCATCCACCCGCACGACGTGGCGTCCATCCTAGATATGGACAATGTCTGCATCCGTGCCGGACATCACTGCGCCCAGCCTCTGCTCACCTACCTTGGCTGGCATAGCACCTGTCGCGCGAGCGTGGCATTCTACAACGACAAGACCGACATCGACCGCCTGATGGACGGCCTGGACCGAGTTTGGGGGATCTTCAATGGAAGTCGCTAGCCTGTACAACGCGCAGTTCATGGATCACGTGGCGCATCCCGACTACAAATACGAACTGGACGATCCCACCCACGAGCACGACGGAATCAATCCCTCATGCGGCGACGAGCTCCACCTTGCCGTGCGCGTTGGAGACGACGGGCGCATAGAGGAGGCCGCCTATACCGGCCACGGCTGCGCCGTTTCCATGGCCTCGGCCGACATGATGAGCGACCTTATGGTGGGCAAGACCCCCGAGGAGGCCATCGCCCTGTGCGAGCTGTTCAAGAACATGATCACCGGCGACGAGAAGGACATGGACAAGCTCGAGGAAGAGCTCGACGAGGCGTCCATGCTCAAGGACGTGAGCCACATGCCCGCACGCGTCAAGTGCGCGGAGCTGGCATGGCGCACGCTGGCCGAGATGCTCAAGAGCAACGAGGCGGGCGCAACGACCACGGAGTAGTGGTCACAGCTGCGGGAGGAGGCGAATCATGGCAGGGATGTTCTCGACCAAGGGGCAATACGCATTGCGCGCCATGGCCGACCTCGCCATACACAATGACGGCTGGGTATCGCTTGGAGACGTGGCCAAGCGTCAGAACATATCGCGCAAGTACTTGGAGCAGGTCATATCGCTCATGAGCAAGGCTGGCTACGTCAAGAGCCTGCGCGGCAAGGGCGGCGGGTATCGCCTTACGCGCGATCCCAGCGAGTACACGCTCGGACAGATTCTGCGCGCCGCCGAGGGTTCGTCGCTGGCGCCAGTTGGCTGCCTGGACTGCACGCGCGACCACATTTGCCCCATTGTGGACACTTGTTCCGTAATTCCGGTGTGGCGCGAACTGGGCAAGGTGACCGCAGAGTACCTGGACGGCAAGACACTCGCCGACATTATCTAGTCAGCGGGGCCAGGCAATGGGGATACTCCCCTTTGCCTGGTACCAGGCAAAGGGGAGTATCCCCATTGCCTGG
>CADCPM010000004.1 GCA_902803315.1 uncultured Coriobacteriaceae bacterium | reverse complement strand
TTGGTCGCGGGGGCAGGATTTGAACCTACGACCTCCGGGTTATGAGCCCGGCGAGCTACCAAACTGCTCCACCCCGCAATATGTGTGCGCCAATGCGCAAGTCATTAAGTTACGCCTTTATTACCAAAGCGTCAATCTTTTCAGGCTATCGCAAGAATTTCTCCACAACTGGGGTTGCTGATTGTGCCCCACGCCCGCGATGCGGCCGCCCGCGGCGACTCACGAAGTGAGCGAGCGAGGCGAGCGCGGAGCCGCAGGCGGCCGCATCGCGGGCGTGGGGCACGGAGTGGGCGAGCTCAGGCCACGCCGCGGACGCGGATCCGAGCGCAGGCCGCATCGCGGGCGCGGCGTGTAAACTATCCGAGCGCGCTTTCTGTTGGCGTGCACGCTTATTGGCATGCCGTGGTACCATCAAGCGCGACGGCACAAAACGTGGAAAGAGAGACGCTCTTATGCTTCACAGGGATTACTTACTCGAGGTTATCGAACAGTTCGTTGCCACCGTTTCCAAGGCGCTCGCGGGCGCGCTTTTGCAGCGAAACATCGATGACGCCCAAGAGGTAGAGGCGGCAATTGCCGACCTTGTGCAGCTCGACCCGCAAACGGCCATGTCTCTTTCGCCCGAGTCGCTGGTAACCATGATGATGCTTTCGGGTACCGGGGATGCCGTTGCCGGCTACGCCGCCTACGCGCTCTATAGGCTGGGCGACGCATACGATGGCATGGGCCAGCACGACACCGCCGATCTTCGCAGGGAGCAGGCCATGGCCATTGCCCAGGCGTTTGGCGGCAACGTGGAAGAGATTCCCGAGGAGTTCCGAGCGCTCGAGGCTAAGCTTTCGGCTTAGTGCCTGGATGCTCCCTGTCCGGCGGCGTGGCGTTTTGCCGCTTGTTCGCTGGGTAGGGGACGAGCCCTTCTTCGGCTAACGCGTGCTTGACCTTCTCATAGAGCTCTTGCGACGATACGCCAATGCCATGCGAGTACATAATCGCCTCAACGAGCTTAATGCTTCGGTTGCCGTTTTCCACCATGCTTACGAACGCCTGCGTGCAATGCAGTCGCTCGGCCACCTGCGACTGCGTTATTCCGTCATGCTCTCGTATGCTTCGTAGGGTGTATCCAATAATCTTGTTGGCACGAATTCGATCATGCGGTGCTATGCGCATACGGAACCTCGCCAATCCATGTGGCAAAACGTTAAGAGTCTCGTTCAAACCATTGCATATTTTTCTAAGCTCGAACAGTGGTTACTTATAAGCGACCGCCTTATTGGTGCCGGCAATTACGCTCTTCTTATGATTACCAAGAAGAACGTCGAACAGATTCGCTTGAGGCTGG
Source organism: uncultured Coriobacteriaceae bacterium (assembly GCA_902803315.1). Lineage (GTDB taxonomy): Bacteria > Actinomycetota > Coriobacteriia > Coriobacteriales > Atopobiaceae > RUG440. The sequence continues at coordinate 26,504 of CADCPM010000004.1, read as the reverse complement.
GCGCGCGCATTAGCGAGCTGCGCGTAAGCAAGGGTCTGTCTCAGTATCAGTTCTCAAAGATGATTGGCATGGATCGCACCTATCTCATTAGCGTCGAGAAGGGCAGGCGCAACGTGTCCATAGACAATCTCTCCAAGATTGCGTGCGGACTCGGCGTGCGTTTGTCTACGCTGCTCGAGAATGTGGACGTGGAGATGCAGGATTGCTAGGCTTGCCTTGGCCTTGCATTTGGCCCCAGGCTGGCCGTGTGCAATCTGTGATGCGTACCCTGCGCGTTTTGTACCAAATTTGACACAATATGCATGATGGCCTAGCATAGCTGCGGTTACGCGCGCCAAAGGTGGTTTGGCGTCGCGTTTTGTTTCTGTATTGCTTGCGTCGGGTATGGCGGGGAGGACACCTTGGTTGCATCGTTTGGTCTAAGCGTATGCCGTGACGTGTCTTCTTATAGGCCGCTTTTGCTTGCGACGCATACAAATGACTCGGTGAGGTAGTATCGTGACCTCCGGAGCCGATGAACAGCGCTGGTTCCAGGCGCTACAGACGAGCGTGCAACCTTGGGAGCTCGAGCGCTTGCAGCAAGCGGGGGAGCGCGAGGATGCCTTTTGTGGTCACGTGCGATTTGGCACGGGTGGCATACGGGCAAAGATGGGCATAGGCCCCAATCGATTGAACCGGCTTACTGTGGCGAAGGCTACCATGGGACTCGTGGGTTGCCTGCGTTCCGGAAAGCTTGGCCCGAGCGATCCTTTGGTGGTAATCGCCTACGACACGCGCATCCACTCCGAAGAGTTCGCTGTTGTCTGCGCCAGCGTACTGGCGTCCGCTGGCATTCGGTCCCTCCTGTTCGACAACCCGCAGCCGACCCCAGTGCTGAGCTATGCGGTCCGTCGGCTCCACGCCCGTGCGGGTGTGGTCATAACCGCCTCGCACAACTCCAAGGAATACAACGGATTCAAGGTGTACGATGCCGCCGGCGACCAGGCCACCGACAGTCTGGCTCACGCCGTGCAGGACGCCATGCACGACGTTGACCCCTTCAGCGTGCCCTATATGCAGCTGGACGAAGCCATTGGCGTGGGCCTGGTGGACTGGGTGGATGCGCAAGTGGTGGACGACTACGTACGCGCCGTCTTGGATCAGTCCACGGGTGTTAGGTGCGCTGGTCTGCACATCGTATATACGCCGCTCAACGGGGCGGGTTGCGCAATCGCACGACGCGTGCTTGCCTCCTGCGGCATAAACTATTCGCTCGTGCGCGTGCAGGCCACGGCGGATGGCACCTTTGCCACGTGTCCAAAGCCCAATCCCGAGCACGCGCCTGCGCTGAGCCTTGCCATGGATCAGGCGTTGGCGGAGGGCGCCGACCTCGCCTTGGCCAACGACCCGGACGCCGACCGCATTGGCGCTGCGGTGCGTTGCGGCAAAGGGATGCGCCTGCTTACGGGCGATGAGATGGGCCTTTTGCTCCTTGACTTCCTGTGTAAGGTAGTGCCTCTGCCCGCACGCCCGGTGGCCGTTACCACCATCGTGTCGTCGCCGCTGCTTAACGCGGTCGCGTCCGCACATGGGGTGCGTCTCCGCAGGACGCTCACTGGCTTTAAGTACGTGGGTGAGCAGGTTGACCTGCTGGAGGAGCAGGGACGCGTGGACGACTTCTTGGTGGGCGTGGAGGAGAGCTGCGGCTATGTGCGAGGTTCCTATGTGCGAGACAAGGACGGCATCGTCTCGCTCATGCTGTTGTGCGAGATGGCCGCATGGCACAAACGGCGCGGAAAGAACCTGGTCCAGGCGTTGGACGAGCTATATGAGCAATACGGCCACGTCGTTTCGGAACAGGTGGCAGTTGAGCTTGACGCCAGGGGCGAGGATGGTGCCGTTAAGGACGGCAGCGCGGTAGTGGACGACATGCGCAAGTGCCCGCCAAAGTCGCTGGGCGTATTGTCTGTTCGGCACGTGGTGGACTACGCCCAGGGAGTGTCCATGCCAGGCGATCCCACGCAAACGCTTCCGCCCGCCGACGTTTTGCAGCTCGATTTGGATGGGAGCTGCAAGGTAATTGTGCGTCCCAGTGGCACGGAGCCAAAGATAAAGGCATACTGTTTTGCGAAGGGGTCCAGTGCGGACCACGCACGGGAGCGACTCGCGTGCCTTGTGGAGGCGATTCGCAACCTGCTGAGCGTCTAAGCGTAGGAGGTTTGGCATGCAAGGGGATGCCACGCACGTCGTGCTTTTGTCGGGCGGGTCGGGAACGCGCCTGTGGCCATTGTCCAATTCCGTACGTCCCAAGCAATTCCTCAAGGTCTTGCGAGACGAGCAGCATCGGCCTGAGTCTATGGTGCAGCGCACCGTTCGCCTGGTGCGCGACCAGAATCCCGGGGCAACCGTTACGGTTGCGACGAGCGGCGATCAGGTGGATATCCTGCGCGCGCAGCTTGAGGGACCCTACGGGCTCTCCATTGAACCCCAGCGTCGCGATACCGCGCCTGCCATTATGCTGGCAGCCGCGCATGTGGCCTCATCGCAGGGTGCGGGGGAGGATGCCGTGGTTGTGGTGATGCCCATCGACACCTTTGCCGATGCGGAGTACTACGCAAACGTGTCGCGCCTGTCTTGCGCCGTGCGTTCGGGCGAGGCGGACCTTGTGCTGTTGGGCGTGGAGCCGAACTATCCCAGCACCAAGTACGGCTACATCGTGCCCGAGGTTCCGATCGGCGACGTGCGCCGCGTGAGGCGCTTTACCGAGAAGCCCGACGAGCCGACGGCGCGCGAGCTTATAGCCCAGGGCGCACTGTGGAACTGCGGCGTGTTTGCGTTTAGGCTCGGCTGGCTGCTGGAGATCGTGGCCCGCTATTGCGATGCCAAAGGCTATGATGAGCTGCGGGAACGCTACGTTGAGCTGCCTAAGAACAGCTTTGACTACGAGGTGGTGGAGCGGGCGACCTCGGTGGCCGTGATTCCCTATGCCGGCACCTGGAAGGACCTTGGCACGTGGGACGCCCTGTGCGAGGAGTTGCGCGATCCGGTGGCGGGTCGCGTTACGGTGGATGAGGCGACTGCCAACGGGGTGCACGTGATCAACGAGACGGATTTGCCTGTGGTCGTGGCAGGCGTGCAGGATGTGGTGGTCGTCGTTACCTCCGAGGGTGTTCTGGTAACGGGCAAGGAGGAAAGCGAGCGCATAAAGGACCTTGTCAACAAGGTCGTGTGAGTCGTTTGGGACCCTGGAACTTCCGAAATTATCGGCATCGAATTAGCTGCCGACAAAATCGGACATCACGGACCCCATGAGCAGCCGCACGGCTCGCATTCTTAGCAGGCGGCGCCACCCCACGCCTACGCCCACGCGCATCGCTACGCGCGAGTACAAACTCCACCGCCTTCGTGTTGTACAATGGAAAAATCTGTACAAATAGACGAAAGGTGGCGATGCAGTTGAAGGTCGCGCTGGTACACGACTGGATCGTGAGCAACTCGGGTAGCGAGCGCGTTCTGCTGTCCCTGCATGAGCTCTGGCCTGACGCACCCATATACACGCTGGTCTACGACGAGCAGAATGCCCCGGAATGGACGCACGACTGCGACATTCGCACCACCTTCGTGCAAAAGCTGCCCGGCGCCACGCATCGCTACAAGATGCTGCTATCGCTTATGCCCAAAGCATGGGAGGCCATGAACCTCACGGAGTACGACTTGGTAATAAGCTCGTGCATGAGCTGCTGCAAGGGCGTGATTACCAGGCCCGACGCCCTGCACGTGTGCTATTGTCACTCGCCCATACGCTATGTGTGGGATCGCTACTACGAATACCTTGAGGGCACCGATCCCGTGCGCAGGGCCGCCATGAAACGCATCATTCCCAAAGTGCGTCAGTGGGACTACTTGGCCGCCCAGCGCGTGGACGAGTTCGTGGCGAACTCGGACTTCGTGGGCAATCGCATCCGCAAGTACTACAGACGCGACTCCGTTACCATCCATCCTGCGAGCCCGGTGCGCGTGGGCGAGGTGTGCGAGCCCGATGACTACTACCTCGTGGTCTCTCGCTTCGTGGGCTACAAGCGCGTGGACCTTGCCATAGAGGCGTGCAATCGTCTGCGACGGCGCCTCGTGGTTGTGAGCTCGGGCGGCGAGGAAGAGAAGAACTTGCGCGAGATGGCCGGCCCAACCGTGGAATTTAGGGGCGAGGTTACCGACGATGAGCTGGTGGGACTCTATGCCCATGCGAAGGCGTTCCTGTTCCCCGGTGTGGAGGACTTTGGTCTTACCCCGGTGGAGGCCATGAGCGCGGGTGTGCCGGTGCTGGCCTATGGTGAGGGCGGCACGCTCGAGACGATCGTGGACGGAAAGACGGGCCTCTTCTTCGACGAGCAGAGTGTCTTGTCGATGGCAGACTGCATCAAGCGCTTCGAGCGCGAAGGCGTGGCTCTTTCGCGTTCGGAGATAGCCCAGCACGGCAGGAGCTTCTCTCGTGAGCGCTTTAGGGAGCGGTTCGGTTCGTTCGTCGCCCAAAAGCTGGAGGAATACGGGGTGGGCCAGCCGAGGATCTCGCCGGAGGCCACCCGCCCCGCGGCCAAAGACGTCGCCCCCAAAACAAGCAGCGCAAACGATCGCGCTTCGGACCTGGTGCAATAGGGGAGAGTCGCCATGCTAAACGTCGCCATAAACGGCAAGTTCCTCGCCGATCGCATGCAGGGCATCGTACGCTATGCGCGTGAGCTGGTATGCGCCCTGGACGAGGTGCTGGACGCGCGGGACTACGTAGAGATCGTGGTGCCGCCCGAAGCGCAGGACATTCCCGCATTCACGAACATCCGGGTGGTGAGGTATGGCAGGCGCTCGGGCATAGCCTGGGAGCAGCTCGACTTTGCCCAATACCTGCTTAGGCATCCCAGGCTTACGGCGCTTAACCTCTGCAACGTGGCGCCCCTGTTCAGCAGGCCGGGCATCACCGCCGTCCACGACGTTATGTATAGAGCGTGTCCGGAGTTCTACACGTCGGCGCGCAATCGCCTTTCCAGGGCATGGCACTGCATACAGTACGCATTTGTCGCACGGCGAGAGAAGGCCATACTCACCGTGAGCGAATACAGCAAGGAGCAGATCGAGCGCTACTACCCGTATGCGCACGGCAAGGTGAGCGTGGTGCCAAACGCTTGGCAGCACGTGCGCACCTATGTGGCGGCCGACGACTGGCGCGACCGCTTTGCGCAGCTCGAGCCTGGCAACTACCTATTTAGCATAGCCACGCTCGCACGAAACAAGAATGTGCGCTGGATATACGAGGTGGCCGAACGCAACCCTCGCCTGAGCTTTGCCATCGCCGGCATGCGCTACGAGAGCGACGACATAGGATGTCCACCCAACGTGCACCTCTTGGGCTTTGTGAGCGACGCCGACGCATGCGCGCTCATCCATAATTGTCGCGCGTTCCTGTTTCCCTCGCTCTACGAGGGATTTGGCCTGCCTCCGTTGGAGGCGCTCGCCTTGGGAGCACCGGTCGTCTGTGCGGATGCCACGAGCCTTCCCGAGGTCATGGGCCCCTGCGCGCACTACGTGGACCCGAACTCCTACAACGTGGACCTGGAAGCCCTTCTTGCCGAGCCCGTGGCGCCCGCGCAGGAGGCGCTAAGCAGATACTCGTGGGAGGGTTCTGCCAACTTGCTTTACGATGATCTTAAATCTTGCGGACGAGAGGAGCGCCGATGAGTGACGAGACCACCTCCGTAGCCCAAAGAGACAAATCGAACGGCTTCTTGGGCCCGCTCGCGACCACGGAATCGTGGGTGCGTCGCATCGTGCTTGTGCTTACGGCGGTGGCAATACTAACCACCTCCTTCGACATCGCGGGAAACCTCGAGGTGGCGGGCTACAACGTGCGCATTACGCAGTTGGCCTCGCTCCCCTTGGTCTTTTTGGGCATACGATCCGTATTGCGCGGCAAAGACAACTGGGTGGTGGGAGGACTGTGGCTCTTGGCGTGGTGCGCCGTGCAGCTGCTCTTGTCGTTTAGGTCTCCCAGCATAACCAACGGCATTGGCTATTGGTGCTGGCTCATGTTGGACGCCTGCATCGTGTTTGGGCTGCCTGCGCTTGCCCAGGATGACGTGACCTACCGATGGCTCGCGAAAGTGTATTTGAACAGCTTTTTCGTGCTCGCGGTCTTTGGCCTGCTGCAGTTCGCTCTGTACTACGCAGGCGTAAACGTGTACTTGGCCCAAGTTATAAAGGGTGGCCTAGCACGCATAAACGGACTCAGCTACGAGCCTTCCTACTACGCCACCTACCTGTTTATGGGGTTCGTTCTGAATGGCTACCTGCTGGAGAAGGAAGACTTCTCCCTGCTGTCCAAGGTGGCGCTAATACGCAACTACGTGCTCATCGTGCTTGCCATAGTGCTCACCAACTCGCGCATGGCCTATCTCGTTATGGCGTTGTGGTTTGTGTTGCGCATGGGGGCCATGATCGTGAACGCAATACGGGCGCGCAAAGAGGGGGGGAAGGCACGTCTGCCCCTCTACTTTTGGATCACGCTTGCCTGCATGGCGGCGGGCGTCATGCTGCTGGTGGCGCTGGGCATGAACTACAAGACGCTCATGCGCGGCTTTGGCATCGTGGGCAAAAACTCGCAATCCGCAGACGATCGCCTGGCGGGCCTGACGACCTGCCTGCAGGTGTTTGGGGCAAGCCCCTTGCTTGGATATGGGTTGGGCGGCGTGGACCCTGCCATCGCCCAATTTCGAGGTGCCGCATATCAGGGTGGCGACAACGGAGCTGCCATGAGCATAGCGGGCGAGCTCTTGGTGGCCAATGGCATCGTGGGGATGATTCCCTTCGTGGGCTATCTCTGGTCGCTGTTCTTCGGTGATAAGCGCCATGTGCGCGATCCCGAGTCGCCCTGGCATACGCTGCACCTTGCCATGCTCTGGGCGCTGGCGTTTGAGTTCATCATCCTCCTGTTCAACCAAAACATCCTGCGTCCGTACCTGTGGATGCACATCGCCTTTGTGGCGGCAAGCTGGAACCATGCACGAAAGGCAGTCGCATGAGCCGCTTGCGGGTGTGCCTTAACGTCCAGGCCCTTACGGGGCGCATTACGGGCATTGAGCGCTACACCTTTGAGGTGCTGCGAGAGCTGGATGCGCTCGTTGCCGAGCAGGACGAGCTTGAGGTGGAGGCAATGTATGCGCGGGGAGCGCATCCCAACCTGCCCGAGCTCAAGGCCATCTCCGCGCAAGTGGCCCTCTGCTGGCGGGGTGGAATGGACTATGCGGGGCTCCGCAAGTACGTAAAACAGCGTGGCGCCTGGTACGTCAACTTCTCGGGCGGCCTTGCCGTGCAGCCCAACAGCGTCATTACGTTCCACGACTTGCGACCGCTCATGCATCCCGAATTTGACGGGATGGGAAGTCGCGCGCGCGTGGGCTTGTCGGTGCGTGCCGCTCGGATGCAGAGATGCCCCGTGGTTACGGTGTCGCCCTTCTCGCGGGACGAGCTGCAGCGGGCGGGCATAGACAAAAGCCGCATCACGCTTGCCCCAAACGGCTGGGAGCACATACTGCGCGTCGAGGCAGACAAGGGCGTGTTCGAGCGGCATCCCGACCTCGTGCCGGATGAGTACTACTACGTGCTGGGATCTTTGGCCCCCCACAAGAACTTGTCGTGGGTGTTGGGCGTGGCACGCAACAACCCAGGCTGTACCATAGCCGTGGCGGGAAAGCTGTGGGACGGGGCGCAGCCACCCCAGGACCTACCGCCCAACGTGCACTACTTGGGCTATGTGAGCGATGGGCAGAGCAAGGCGCTGTTGGAGTCGTGTAGGGCGTTTTTGCATCCCTCCCTCTACGAGGGATTTGGCCTGCCGCCGCTTGAGGCCCTTGCCTGCGGAAAGCGCGTGCTCGCCGCGGCTGGCACGGCTGTGGAAGGCATCTACGGCGATACGCTGCGCTACTTTGACGCTCACGACGTGGAGCTGGACCTTAATCACGCGTCTGACTTTGAGCCCAGCGTGGAGGCGCGCGAACGCGTGTTGAGCACATACACCTGGCGAGCCTCGGCGCAGGCTTGGATGGATTTGCTTACGACCCTTTGCTAGGGGCGCAGTTGCGCCCCGAAGCCTCGGCATGGTTCGTTACGATAGAATACAGGCACACGCTTGATTTAGGGGAGGTCGCACGTGGCGCTGGAAGTAGAGAGGTGGATGGACGACGAGTCGGATCGCCTGCGCAAGGTGCTCTTCGCAACAAAGCCGCCCTTGTCGTTTGAGAACATTGAGGTGTCGAAGCCAAAGGTCGTGCTGTGGCGTGCGACGCAAAAGGCACGACGCGTGGCAACGAAGTTGGGCAGGCGGTCATGAGGGTCGTACAAATACTGGAATCCTTTGCCTGGGGGGACGCCATCGGCAACCATGTGCAGGCGCTCGACGGCTTGTTTGCGAGCAAGGGACTCGAGCATGCCGTGTATGCCAACTACGTGGACGCGCGCGTGGCGAATGTGGGCTTGCCCATTGCGGACTACGACCCCTCGGCCGACGACCTTATTGTGTATCACCTGAGCACAGGCTCCGACCTTAACTATAAGGTTGCCGAGTATCCCGGCAGGCTCGTGGTGAACTATCACAACGTTACGCCCGCCCACTTTTTTGCCGGCTACAATGCACGGGCGCAGGAATCGTGCAAGGAAGGCCGGGCGGGCATGTCGTATTTGGCATCGCACGTGGACGCGGCCATTGCGGTTTCGGACTACAACGCGCGCGAGCTTAGGCAGGCGCACTACGACTGCCCGGTGCAGGTGGTGCCGATCCTTCTGGACCTGAGCCATTTGGGTCCGGCGGGACGCCTGCGCACCGTAGGCGATCGCGCGCACGAGGATGCGGGCACGCGTCTGCTGTTTGTGGGGCGCGTGGCTCCCAACAAGCGGCTCGAGCGAGTTATAGAGGACTTCTCGTACGTGCGTCGTGTGGTGGACCAGCGTGCGACCCTTACCTTCGTGGGCAATGCAGGCGGCATGGAGGCGTATCTGCTGCGTCTGAAGAAGTACGTGAGCGCCATGAGGCTTCCGGGCGTCCGCTTTGCCGGGCACGTGTCGCTGGACGGTCTCATTGAGCTCTATCGCACCTCGGACGTATTCCTGTGCGAAAGCGCCCACGAGGGCTTTTGCGTGCCGTTGGTGGAGGCCATGCACTTTGGCCTGCCCATCGTGGCGCAAAACACCTCGGCGGTGGGCGATACGCTGGGAGACGGTGGCCTGCTGCTCACGCAGGACGACCCGCGCGAGGCGGCGCTCGCGGTGGACGTGCTCATGCGCTCCGACGAGCTACGCGATCGTATGCGAGAAGGGCAACAGACCCAACTGAGGCGCTTTGACCCCACGGTCGTGGCGCACTCGTATTTGGACGCGCTGGGCCTTCTGTGAGTGCGTATGGATAGGAAGACGATAAAAAACTACGCCTACAACATGGCGTATCAGGTGCTTGTGCTGCTGGCGCCGCTGGTTACCACGCCGTACGTGTCGCGCGTGCTGCATTCGGACGGCATTGGCATCTATAGCTACACCTTCACCATCGCCACGGCCTTCTCGCTGCTGGCGGCGCTGGGCGTTAACTCCTATGGGCAGCGCGAGGTTGCCTATAGACAGGACGACGACGTGGAGCGCAGCAAGGTGTTTTGGGAGCTGCTGATCCTTCGCGCCGTGGTGTCGGGTGCCGTCGTTATTGCGTACCTGGTGTTTTGCGTGGTGTATGGAAAGTACGAGCCCTACCTGCTGGCCCAGACGTTCGTGATCTTGTCGGTGCTGCTCGACATCTCGTGGTTCTTCCAGGGGATGGAGGACTTCCGTCCCATTGCGCTCAGGAACGCGGCGGTGCGCATTGCCACGATTGCGCTCATATTCCTGCTGGTGCGCAGTGAGGCCGACCTGCTTATGTATTGCCTCATAAACTCGGCTTCGCTGTTTGTGGGCAACATGCTGTTCTTCGTGGGGCTGGGCAAGCGTGTGAGGCGCGTGCCGATTGCCGAGCTCAACGTAAGCCGTCACATCGTGGGCACCCTGCAGTTCTTCGTGCCCATAATCGCCGTGCAGATCTACTCGCAGCTCGACAAGATCATGCTGGGCGCGCTGCTGGGCGACGTGGTGCAAAACGGCTACTACGAGCAGGCGCGCAAGGTGGCGAACCTGGTGGTGACGCTGGTGGTGTCGCTCAACACCGTGCTGTACTCTCGCAACGCGCACCTGTTTTCGGAGGGGGACCACACGGGCGTGCGCCAATCCATGCGCGAGAGCTTTGAGGTGCTGTGCATGATCATGCTGCCGCTGGTGGTGGGGCTCTTTATGGTTACCAACAACCTCGTGGGATGGTTCATGGGACCAGACTTTGGCCCCGTGGTGCCGCTCTTGCGCCTGTGTTGCGTGCTCATCGTGTTTATGTGCGTGGGCAACTTCGTGGGCATGCAGTACCTCTCTCCCACGGGGCTGCAAAACCGGATGACGGCCGCCTACATTGCGGCTGCCGCGGTGGACGTGCTGGCGAACTTTTTGCTCATTGGGCGCCTGGGGGCGTTGGGCGCCCTATGTGCGTCGCTTGCGGCCGAGTTCTGTTCGTGCGGTCTGCAGGTGTGGATGCTCGCGCGCAGCGAGTATAGGTTCTCTCCGTGGCGAGACCTTTTGCCCTACGTATTGGCGGTGGGCGTCATGGCGGCGGCGCTGTGGGGCTGGCAGCAGGTGACGCCATTTGGGGGCATCGTGCAGACCGTCACGGAGATGTGCATTGGTGCTGCGGTTTACGGCCTGCTGCTCGTTGTGCTGCCGGGGACGGCGCTCAATAGGCTCGCGGCCAAATGGAGGAAGGCATGATGGAGCGTACGTACGTGTTCAACGGCAAGCCTTTGTGCGAGGGGCGTCCCTCGGGCGTGCACAGGCATGGGTATGAGGTCATGCGCGAGCTGGACCGCATGGACGTGGACGGTCGCATGCAGTTCGTGGTGCCGGCGGGGCATGGCGGGGACTTCTCGTTTGAGCAAATGGAGGTCGTGGAGGTTGCCGCGCCCTTCCCCAAGTGTCCGTGGGCGAGCTGGACCTTCCCTGCCTACGTGCGAAAGGTCGGCGGCGTGGGAGTGGACCTCCTGTGCAGCCTGCCGCCCTGGGGATGCGCCATCCAGCTGGTGCCGGACTGCATCGCGGAACTCTTTCCGCAGGACTTTACCACCGTCGCGGGCAAGCGCGGGCGACGTCGGCACATCAGCCGGGTGCGCAAGGTGGTGCGGACGACGTCGTTTGTGGTTACGGGCAGCGAGTGCGCGAAGTCGGACATCGTGCGGATGTATGGCTGCGACGCGTCGAAGGTGCGTGTGGTGCCGTGCGCCTGGCAGCACGTGACGCGCGTGGAGGCAGACAAGGGCGCGCTCAAGAGGCTGGGACTCACGCCGGGCGAGTACTTCTTCCTGCTGGGACATCGCACCTATCACAAGAACTTCAGGTGGGCGCTTGAGGCGGCGAAGCAGAACCCCGAGCACACGTTTGTGGTTACGGGCCTTCGCAGCACCTCGAACGCCGACGCGTACGCAGACGACGACAACCCCTCCAACCTGCTATACACCGGCTATCTGTCCGACGAGGAGATCGTGGCTCTGATGGCAGGGTGCAAGGCGTTCGTGCACCCGGCGCTCTACGAGGGCTTTGGCATTCCGCCGCTGGAGGCCATGGCGTTGGGTGCGCGGTGCTTGGTGAGCACGGGCGGGTCGTTGCCCGAGGTGTACGGCGATGCGGTGACGTACTTCGACCCGCTGGCATACAGTCATATAGACATGGACGAGTTGCTGGCGCACGAGCCGGTCGGCTCTGCCGAGGACTGTCTGGCGCGCTACTCGTGGAAGCGGAGCGCCGAGATCGTGTACGACTGCATGCGGAGCTGCTAGCTGTGTAGGCAGGCAACCAGGCAATGGGGATACTCCCCTTTGCCTTGTACAAGGCAAAGGGGAGTATCCCCATTGCCTGGTCGAAGGGGAGTATCCCCATCGCCTGGCTCTAGCGGTATTGGTCGGCGAGGGCTTCGGGGCGGCCCTTCTGCAGCACGCGGATGGCGGCATTGATGGCGGCGTCGGAATGACCCTCCTCGATGATCTTCTCTAGTCGCTGGGTCTCTTTTTCCTCGTTCTTCTTGCGCTGCTCCTGCTGTCGAATGAGGAAGCCGTCCGCGAGCTTGCGTACGTCGTCCTCGTTTTGGGGAAGCTCCTTGGTCATGAGGAACTGGTCGTACGCATCACAGTAGAGCTGCACGTCGTCGCTAAAGGCAATCTGGTTTCCGTGGTCGAGCCACAGGACCTTGTTGCAGAGCTCGCGAATTTGTCCGATGGAGTGCGACACGAGCACGCCGGTGGTGCCGCTATTAAGAATCTGCATCATCTTGTCGCCGCTCTTCTTGCGGAAGGCGCCGTCGCCTACGCTTAGCACCTCGTCCAAAATGAGGATGTCGGGATTCACCAGGCATGCTACCGAGAAGGCCAGGCGACTCTTCATGCCGCTGGAGAGCTGCTTGAACATGTGCTCCTGAAACTCCTCCAGCTCCGCGAAGGCTATGATCTCGTCGTACTTCTCGTCCAGAAAGTCTTTGGTGTAGCCCAGCATGGCACCACGCAGGTAGGTGTTCTCGCGCACCGTCATGTGCGCGTCGAAGCCGCTTGCCAGCTCCAACAGCGCGGCCATACGACCGTTTGTTTTTATGGTGCCACCCGTGGGAATCATGATGCCCGTAACGGCCTTGAGCAGCGTGGACTTGCCGGCTCCGTTGGAGCCGATGATGCCCAGCATGTCGCCCTTCTCGACGGTAAACGTTACGTGGCGGTCGGCCCAAAACTCCTGCACATGGAAGTTGTGGGTGAGCCTACGCATAATGTACTCTTTGAGGCCGATGGACTTAAAGTCGCCCGTAATGTAGCGGATGCTTACGTCGTCGCACTCAATTGCGTTCATGCTTCCTCGCAAAGATAACGTGGCGGTTAGTACGGTTGGCGCTAGCTGGGCGCCGGGCGCAAGGCCTAGAAGTAGTACACGAATCGGTGGTTGTACTTCTTGTAGAAGAAGCAACCGAGCCCGAGGAACAGCAGGGCGTAAAAGGCGATGAGCGCATGGAAGCCCAGTGACGGGACGACTCCGTCGATGACCACCGTGCGCCAGTACTTGATGTTTACGTAGAGCGGGTTGAGCAGGTACAGGCGTTGCATAGCCGCGGGGAAGTGGTCGAGCGTATAGAAGATGGCCGAAAGGTAGTTGAGCAGCGTAAGGAAGATACGATAGAGGTACTGGATGTCTCGGAAGAACACGTAGAGCGCGCTAAGAACCATGCCTATACCCACGTTCATAATAACCAGCCATGCGACGGGATACCACAGCATAAACATGGCGGGCGTGAACTTAATGCCGTCCACAATGCAAAACACGAAGAAGATGATTATGGTGAGCCCGTAATTGATAAGTGCGGAGACGTTTTGCGAGAGGAGGAACAGGTACTTGGGAACGTTGATCTTGCTCAGTACGCCGGCGTTGTTCATGAGACTCGACATGCCGTTGTTGGTGGATTCGCTGTAGTAGGACCACGTAATGTTTCCTGCGAAGAGGTAGATGACGTAGTGGTCCACGTTTCTGCCAAACAGGCGACTGAACACAACCATCATAACGAGCAGCTGGAACAGGGGCGAGAGCACGCTCCATGCCATGCCCAACACCGTGCGCTTGTAGCGCTGTTGAAAGTCTCGGTTGATGAGCTGCTGAAACAAAAACGCATTCTTCTTCATGTTGAAGTTAAAGCGCTCGATGGTTTTTGACAACATCTGCCGGCCTCTCTCCGTATGTAAGCGCACTTTGTATGCGCTTGACGGTTGCCTAAATACCTTATCACAGGCATTTTGCTATAGTAGGCACTTGCATGCATTAGCAGTCAAGTAACACATTGGGGTGGGGCGTGAACAAGAGGGTCATAGCAGGACTCATCAAGCACGGGGATTTTATCCTGCTTGACGTTGTGCTCCTGCAACTCTGCTATGTTGCGAGCTACTGGATTAACGTTAAGTTCGCCAACCCCTACGACGCGTATCGCTATCGCTATCAGGCGCTCGTTATGTTGGCCGCGCAGGTGTTGGTAATACTTTTCTCGAACAACTACCATGGGATTTTGCGACGAACGTGGCCCGACGAGATTGTGTCGGTGCTCACCTACATTGGCGAGGTGTTTGTGGTTTCGCTGGTGTACCTGTTTGCCGTCCACTGGGTGGGATTGGCCTCTCGTTTGCAGATGGGCGTCACGTGTTTGCTGTTCTTTGGCGTGGACTTCCTCTTGCGACAGGCCAACAAGAGACGCCTCAGAGCGCGAGCGGCGGCACGCGGCCAGAAGAAGTCGCTGGTGCTGGTTACCTCGCGGAGCCTGGTGCACGACACCATTAAGCAGCTGACGCAGACGGTTACCTACCAGGGATACTTCGTGTCGCACGTGGTGCTCCTCGACGGCGTGCCGCGGCATGCGAGGAACTCGGACGAGCTTGAGGGCGTGCCCCTGGTGCCCTTGGACGCCCACGCGATTGCCAGCCTTACGCACGGTTGGGTGGACGAGGTGTTTATCCTGCAGCCGGACGACCAGCCATTTCCCACGAAGTTCGTGGACGACCTTATGGAGATGGGCATGACGGTGAGTTACGCCGTCTCGGGCACGAACTTCTCGGTTACCGACACGGGCAAGGTGGGGCCGTATGCGGTGCTTACCAGCAAGATCCGTGAGGTCTCTACGGGACAGCTCATGATCAAGCGCCTGGCGGACATACTTGGCGGTCTTGTGGGGTGTTTGCTCACGCTTTTGATCTGCTTATTTATTGGCCCCATCATTTACGCAAAGTCGCCTGGGCCCATCTTCTTCAAGCAGACGCGAGTGGGACGCAACGGCAAGCCGTTTACCATGTACAAGTTCCGGAGCATGTACATGGATGCGGAGAAGCGCAAGGCATCGTTGCAGGCGCAGAATCGCGTGGATACGGGCCTCATGTTTAAGATGGACGACGACCCGCGCATCATTGACGGCCACAAGCGGAGCAAGAGCGGCAAGAAGCGCGGCATCGGCCACTTTATCCGTCGCTATTCCTTAGACGAGTTTCCCCAGTTCTTCAACGTGCTTAAGGGTGAGATGAGCTTGGTTGGCACGCGGCCGCCGACCCTAGACGAGTGGGAGCGCTACGACTTGGGGCATCGGGTGCGCATGAGCATCAAGCCCGGCATCACGGGGCTGTGGCAGGTGAGCGGTCGCAGCAAGATAACCGATTTCGACCAGGTGGTTCGCCTGGACCGCGAGTACATTGAGCGCTGGAACCTGGGCATGGACATCAAGATTCTGTTCAAGACCGTGATTGTGGTGATTGGCGGAAGGGGCGCGCTGTAATGGACGCTCGAATTCTGGTTGCGGCGCATAAGCCTTACTGGATGCCAGACGATCCTTTGTATGTGCCGGTGCAGGTTAACTGCGCGTCGGGTGCCGAGCCGATTGACGGCTATGAGCGCGACAACACCGGCGACAACATATCGGACAAGAACGATCGCTACAGCGAGCTTACGGCCCTGTGGTGGGGTTGGCGCAACTTGGATTGCGATGCGCTTGGGCTGGTGCACTATCGCAGGCACTTTGCTGGGTCGGGGGAGCGCGACGTGCTTACGGGCGCGGAGGCGCAGGCGCTGCTGGAGCAGGTGCCGGCGGTGGTGCCCAAGGCGCGCAACTACGTAATCGAGTCGGTGGCATCGCACTATGCGCATACGCACACGGCTGCGCATTTGGACGCGCTGCGGGCGGCGGTGGATGAGGTGAGTCCGGGGCGGTTGCACATCTTTGACGTTCAGATGGCGTCGACGAAAGTGCACATGTTCAACATGCTGCTCATGCGGCGCGAGGTGCTGGACCCGTACTGCACGTGGCTCTTCGACGTGCTGGCGGCAACCGAGCGTCGCATCGACTTCTCGGAGCTGTCGGCGTTTCAGGCGCGTTGCATCGGACGGCTCTCCGAGTTTCTGCTGGATGTGTGGCTGCGTTCGGAGGACGTGCCGTTTGCGGAGGTGCGCCTGCGCGAGCTGGAGGGCGTCAACTGGGTGCGCAAGGGTCGGTCGTTCTTGGCGGCCAAGTTCCTGGGGCGGAGCTACGAGCAGAGCTTCTAGCGCGGGGCGCGCGGGCGGCGGGTGCGCTTCTCGACGGCGCGCGGTCGGCCGTGTACACTTTTCGGTCCGAAACCTTCCCTACCGTGCGCACAAATCGGCCATTTGTGCGCACGGTAAGGACGTTTGTGGAGCGGAAAGTGTACACGGGGATGTGCGGACCCCCGAAAAGTGCGCACGGGGGGATGTTTGTAGACCGAAAAGTGCGACCGGCCTTCGAGCGCCCGGCCTTCGCGCGCATCGGCAGCCCTTGTCTAATCCTCCTTGGGCGTCTCCAGCGCATACGGACCCATGTCGAGCTCAAGATAGGCGTGGTGCTCGCGCTCCTCGGGCGCGGGAATGCGCTGCCAGTCTCCGTAGCAGAACTCAAGGTACTCCTCGGCTCCGGCGGGAATGCGAACCGTACGCCCCTCGAACGAAGCCTTGCGACTCTTGGCAAACACCTCGCGCGGCAGCATCTCACCCCAGTAATGTCCGCGACCGGCGGGCACCGCCACCATCTCGCTCTGGTTGTTCTTGCACAGCGAATACACGCGGGTGATGATTTTGCTCCACCGCTCCACCGAGATTGCCGCCGTGGGGATTCCAAGCAGTGCCTTGGTGCGCACAACGCGGGCAAACTCGGCGTCATCCGCGGCAAAGCCCAGGTAGAACTCCCTGTCGCGCCAAAAACGGCGGCATGAGTACAAGAAGCCCGTTGCCAGACAGGCAAAGCCGTGAAGCTTTCGCGCCACGGGGTTCTGGAATACGTTCTCGATGGGGAAGATGTCGATGAAGATTCCGCACTCCTCCTGGCCGCAGTCGTCGTGCATGCGCATAACGGTGTCGCGCAGGCGCACGCGCGCAATGGCCGTGCCCACGCCGGGGGTCAGCTCGGGTGCCTGCACGTTGTACTTGTTGGCGAACCGCTGTGGAAAGGTTGCAATAAAGCGGTCGTAGTCGGGGCGGGGCATGTCTATGTCTACGTCGTCGTCCCAGGGAATGAAGCCCTGGTGGCGCACCGCACCAAGCGCCGAACCACCGCTAAGCACATACGAAATGCCCTCTTCCTCGCAAAAGCCCACGATGTCGTCCAGGATGGTGAGCAGGATGGCCTGCAACTGATGCAGCGTTTCGTCGTCGATCATAACCATGGACGGCGACACGATGGTCTTCATTTGGTTGACGGTAGACAAGTGCATGGCAAACCATCCTTTTGTTGCGGTGGATAGGACCTTAGGGTAGCACGAAACGGGAGGGCGGGGCCTGGACGCGACGCCTGGGCGCGGCGCCGGACGCGGGGTTGGGGCGCGGCGCCGGACGCGACGCCCGGACGCGGCGCCGGACGCGGGCCGCCCACGGCGTCCTCACGTTTGACCACATGTTTGTGGCAAGCTAGCATAAAGGAACTCTTGTCTTGCAACGCATGGAAAGGCGGCTGCGCATATGGGAACAACGGCACGACACGTAAAGGGCGCCCTCAAGACGCTTTTGTATTACGGCGTGGACAGCTTGGCATACAGAGCCCATGCGGTTTTGCCCGTGATCGACGATCAAGCCCTCTTTGTTGAGAGGAGCAGGACGGAGCCTTCAACAGACATTACGCTGGTTATGCAAGAGCTGGCGAGCAGGGGCTTTACGTGCGACTTCGTATCGCTTGGCAAAGAGGACGGCCTCGGCGTCGGCTACATACTCAGGTGCGTAAACATGTCGTGGAGGGCCGCGCGAGCGCGTCTGCTGTTCTTGTCCGACGCCAATATGCCTGTGGGCTGCTTGCCCATTCGCCCTCAAACCGCGGTGGTGCAGCTCTGGCACGCATGCGGTGCCTTCAAGCGGTTTGGTCACAGCAGCGCCAACATGCTCTTTGGCTCCGGCACGGACGAGATGCGGCGCTTTCCGCACTATGGCAACACCACGCTGGCTACCGTGAGCAGCCCCGAGGTCATTTGGGCATACGAGGAGGCAATGAATCTGGAGGGAACCGGCGCGGTGCAGGCGTTGGGAGTAAGCCGCACCGACGCCTTCTTTAACAAGGAGCAGACCGACGCGTGGCTTGCACAGGCGCATTCGGTTGTGCCACAGACAAAAGACAAGCGCGTGCTGCTCTATGCGCCTACGTTTAGGGGCAAGGTGACCAATGCCGAGGCCCCCGACTTCCTGGACTTTGAGAAACTTGCCAAGGCGCTTGGCGATGGTTGGGTGGTGCTGGTAAAGCATCACCCCCTCGTAAGGGAGCGTCCGGTCATACCGGACACCTGCGACGACTTTGTCTTCGACGTGAGCGAGTGCCTTTCCATCGAGGAGGCAATGGCCGTAGCGGACGTGTGCGTTACCGACTACTCATCGCTGGTGTTCGAGTGGTCGCTGCTGGACCGTCCCGTGGCCTTTTTGGCGCCCGACCGCGACGAGTACGACGATTGGCGCGGGTTCTACTACGACTACGACCAAATGACCCCTGGTCCCGTGTTCGTTACGACCGAGGAGCTCGCGGACTGGGTCTGCCAGCTTCCGGGCTTGTTTAACAAGGAGGAACTCGTCGCATTTAGGAAAAAGTTCATGAGCTCGTGCGACGGCCATGCGACCGAGCGAATACTGGACGTCGCGCTCGCTGCCGAGGGTGCAGAGGGCGCAAAAGGGGACAGCCCCCTTATGCGCCATGGTGAGGTAAGCTATGTGGGCTGAGTTTGCGTTTGCCCTGCTCGTGGCCACGCTGCTGCTCTTTGGCCCCGGCTATCCGCTCATGCGCGGGTTGGGCCTCTCTAGGCCGCTGGCGCTGGCGTGCGCCCCGCTCTATTGCGTGTGCATGTACGTGGGCCTGCCCATGGTCTACTACGAGTTGGGCGTGGCCTCCTCCATAGCAACGGTGCTTCTGCCGACGGTCGCCGTGGCCGTATGCGCGTATGCCATCGCGTGGCGTCGCGGCAGCTTGGCGAACCCACGCTTTTCCTGCAGCACGCAGGCGGGCCTCAAGCTGCGGGGGAGGACCATCCCCTTTGACGTGGCGATGGGCGCGCTTTACGTCGGCCTTGCCGCGATCGTGTGCCTTTGGGTGTTTGTGAGCGCCCTTCCGCAGGCGAATGCCTTCTCTCCGCGCTACGACAACCAAACGCACCTCAACCTCATCCGGGCGTTTATGGACTCGGGAAAATGGTCTTCTTTGCATACGGGCAGCTACCTTGCCTCTTCTCCAAACCAGAGCCCCCTGCCTGGGATGGGTGGATTCTATCCGGCTGCCTGGCATTGTTTGGTGGTCCTCACCTGCCTCATAACCGGCGCGCAGGTAACCGTGGGGGTCAATGCTTCGGTTGCGGCAATGGCCACGTTTGTGTTTCCCCTTGCCGCCTGCGCGTTCATGCGCTCGCTCTTCCAGCAAAAGCGCGCCGCAATTGTCTGCGGCGCCTTTGTGGCAACGGCATTTGCCTCCTGGCCTTGGCACTTTGTTGTTACGGGGCCTCTGTATCCCAACCAGCTGAGCCTCTCGCTGCTCTTTGGCGTGCTTGCCGTGGTCGTTTTGTTCGTGAGAGGCGAGCACACGCGCGGAACCATAGTGCGCTTTGTTGCGTTTTGCCTGGTGTCGGTTATTGCGCTGGCGCTCTCGCACTCGTCCGCGATCTTCTCGGCGTACGTGTTCCTGGCGGCGTTTGGCTTTGACGTTGTGCTTGGGGCGACTCGTCCCGCAACGACAAGATCGGCCGATTCCGGCCAGAATCCGCGCGCAAAGCTCGTGCGCGCCGCGCTTCTTATGGGGTACTGCGCGGCCGTGGTTGGGTTTTGGGCGCTGTGTTTGCACATACCCGCGCTTAAAGCGGTGGTAACGTTTAAGAAGGGCACGTCGGACGGCTTGTTCCACGTTATGGCCACGGTCGGCACGCTCAAGTTCGGGGCGTTGTCCCTGCCGCAGGTCGGCATGTTGTTGGCCTGCCTTGCGGGGGCTGTGGCCGTGCTTAAGCGGAGGTCGTATGCGTGGCTGCTCCTGCCCGTTGCCTTTTTTGCGGTTGCAACCGTGTTGTCGTTCTGGAACGATGATGCGCGCATAGCCCACTACCTGGGCGGCTTTTGGTACACCGACAGCCGAAGGCTGTCCGTGAACCTCAGCCTGTTCCTCATGCCGGTGGCAGCCGCAGGCGCAGCCATGCTCTATGAGGGCGCTCGCAAGGAAGACCGGCGCGTGGCATGGGCTTGTATCCTGGCATTGGTGGGCATACTGCTGCTGGTGTATGTGCCGGGCGTTCGGATACCGGTTCGCGGAGAAGCCCTGTCCGTATCGCAGCTGCAAGCCATGCGCGATCGCGTGGAGTCGAGCTACGGAAACGATGAGGAGCAGGTGTACAGCGCGCGCGAGATGGACTTCGTGCGACGCGCCATGGTGGTCATTCCGCCGAACGCGCTGGTGGTGAATGCCGCCCCGGACGGAAGCGTGTGGGCATATGGGACGGACGGTATCAACACGCTGTATCGAAGCCATAGGGTCGCGGGGCAGACGGACGAGGCCGTAACCATTCGCAAGAGCCTGAATGAGTACGCCACCAACCCCAAGGTGCAGGAGGCCGTGCGGCGCACGGGCGCCTCCTACGTGCTGGTGCTCGACAAGGGCGTGGGCTACAAGGACGGCAGCTGGGTTCAGCAGTTTGTGGAGGGCGACATGAAGAAGTGGGCGGGCATCATGGGCATAGACGACCAGACGCCCGGCTTCAGCGTGGAGCTTGCCGAGGGCGACGAGATGCGCCTCTATCGCATAGAGCCGCTGGGGTAGGCAAAGGGGATACTCCCCATTGTCTGATGTTATCGCCCGAGGGAGCACATCGGGTCCCGCGGTGCGCGCCTACCCGTTTTTCACGCGCTTGGCCAGCATCTGGTGCAGCTTGCCCTTGCCCTCGCTGGTGGGGGCATCCTCGTCGCGCACGCCTTTGAGCTTGGCATATACGGCGCGCACCACCGGATTTGCCTGCGCGACCGACATGCGGATGCTCTTGGTCTCGGGCCAGCGTCCCTCCTGGAGCCGCGTGACGAACGAGCCTACGGTAAGGGGCGGGGCAAACGAGCTCAGACTGTCGTTGAGCCTAAAGGAGTCCTGGAGGTTGGCCAGGTGCTCTATGTAGAGCGGGTTGTCCTCGTTTGCGTAGAAGTGCTGCAAGGCCCAGTCAAACAGCGTGTGGTCCAGCGCGTCCTGGTCTCGCACCTCAAGGCGGGCGTAGTCGTGCGCAAAGCGGACGAGGTTCTGTGACAAACTCTCAAACAGCTCGGCGTCGTAGGCGCTGGCCGCAATCACGGGCGCCACGCTGCCGTTGTCCATGCGGCTGTAGCCCTCCACGCTGTCGTGCGGATGGTTGGCGAACAGCGACTCGATGAACACGAGCTTGTCACTGTTGGCGCTAAAGTTGTAGCGCACGTCGAGTCCCTCCGTGTGGTCGATGGAGCGCGCGTAGTAGAAGGGGCAGGGCGTCTGCGTTCCCGTGGCATGGCACAGGAGCTTGGTCAAACACGTTTGCGTGTAGCCGCGTCCCCAGTACTCAACGAACGCAAAGCTCTGGTCCACGTCGATGGCCTGGCGCAGGTAGTCCTCCACGAGGGGACGCTCCTCGGCCGCGCGCTCGAGCAGGAACGAGCGGTACTCGTCCGACTGCGAGAGGATCAGGCGCGCGTTTTCCAGCTCGGCTTTCGTGAGGTTGCGCTTGAGTCCCTCGTAGGCGCCAAGGGACGGGAACATCCTCTTGAACTCGCCTTCGCTGAGCAGCGACTTTTCCAGGATGCGGTCGTAGCTATAGGTGGCCGCAAAGGTGCCGTAGTGCATGAAGTAGTCGTCGTCCACCGCCTCGATTTGCGAGGGCAGGCGCCATGCCTTGCGCGAGCCGTAGACGTAAGCCGTCTGCAGGTTGGCACCGGTGGCGCGAATGAGCTCGTCGGCCGCCAGCTTGAGCAGGTAGCCGTCGCGCGAGATGAAGTAGAGCGTGCGAATGTTTCGCTCGCAGGCATCGCGGATGACCCAGCGGAGATAGGGGACGAAGTACAGCGCGCAGATGCCGTAGGTAAAGTAGTCGCGCTCGCGAACGTCCGCAATGCCGTGGGTCCGCCTGAACTCCGCCAGCATGTGTGCCACCACGTACGCGTCGCCCGTGCCCACGTTGTCGATGAGCTGGCGCTCGTAGTCCAGCAGCGGGGCGGCGCCCTCGCACAGCTCGCAGTTAATACCGAGCTTCTTGGGAACGGCGTAGTCGGCCTTGGGGTTGTCGCCGCAGTGGACCCAGGAGCCGTACGCGTAGTCCAGCTCCTGGTATACGTCCAGAAACAGCGCCTTCCTTGTCTTTTGCGTGCCGCGATCGCTCGAGAGGAACAGCGGGAGCGTGGCAAGCAGGGGGTCGGCCTTGGCGAGCAGCTTGCTTACGAACTCCTTGGGAAGGTACATGTCGCTAATGAGGACGACGTCCTCGCCGGCCTTCACCAGCTCGCGCACGCGCTCCACGCGCTCCTCCATCGCGTAGGAGCAGCGATACTCCGCGTCGAGCTCCCAGTCCATGAGCAGTTGGCGCTGCTCGTCGGTGAGCCCGTAGGTTGCCGCCATGCGGTCGAAGATGTCCTGGAAGCGGATCTCGGTGCGTCCGTTTGCGGTGAGGCGGGGCGACTTGAGGCGCCGGTCGCGCTCGTCCTTCTCGCACCACGTGCGCACGCGGGGATAGTTGGCGATCAAATAGGATGAGAAGCCCGCGCCGGAGGCGGCCATCCGCTGGGCCACGAGGTGGAAGATGCCTTGGGGCAGGTGCGTGGTCCTGCCCAGGAGGGTGTCGAACACGTCGAAGCTGTACAGCGTGGGGAGCGTGAGATCACTCGCGGGCTCGAACGCGAGCGCCTGCTCCACGATGGTGCCGCAGGCGTCGTCTGCGGCGTAGCTCCAAAAGAGTTCGTCCAGCCGCGCGAGCTCGGCGGAGTCGTCGCGCTGGTCGCAGGAGACCAGGGCTTCCAGGAGCTGCTCGAACGTCGTGCACTCCATGCCGCAGGTGTGGGCGTGGTAGTCCAGGGCAAAGGGCCTGGTTTGGCTCTCGCGCTCGAAGTCGTAGGTGTAGCGCACGAAGTGGCGCACGCCCACGCGCAGAAGGTCGTAGAACATGGAGGAGTAGTCCACGATGGCCAGGTGGATCTGGTTCAGGATTTCGTAGATGTCGTCGTCGTTGTTCCAAAACAGCAGCTGCGGGCAGGACTCGTATTGCGCACGCAGCTTGGCGAACTCCGGGCTTCGGCTCATGTGGGGGTGCACCTTTAGTATGAGGCGCAGGTTGGCCTTGCGCAGGGTCTCGATGAGCTTGTCCATGTTTGGCAGCGCGTCGTGCAGCGAGCTGCCCACGTAGTCGCGGTAGGTGGGCGCGTAGAGCGCCAGGCGCACGCCGGGCTGGGTTTGGGTGATGCTGTGGTTAAAGGTGTGCGTCGGCTCCAGGTCCCTGCGCGTGACGCACGGGTATCCCGCGCGCAGGATTTGGTCTTCTCGCAGGTTGCAATGGGTGCGGAAGTGCTCCTCCATGAGCGGGGAGGTAACCAGGAACAGGGTGTCGCGCGCGTAGAACAGGTTGTTCCGTATGTGCTTGGCGGCGATGCCCTCGTTGAGGACGCCCGAATGGAGGCGGTTCTCGATGGCCTTGCAGCCCACGCCGTGCCAGAGGTTGAGGATGGTGGCTCCCTGCAGGTAGTCGTGGATGACCTCCTTGTACTGGTTCACCACATACACGCCCGCCTGCGAACCGATCTTGCGCGCCGCCTTGGACCTGTACAGCAAGGCAGGAATGCCCATGGCGCGAAGCCGCAGGTAGAACTTGCGTCGACCGCAAAGCCAGTAGCATGTGATGTCGGGCCGGTGAGCGCGTACGTACTCGTACAGCCACCGTGGGTTGCCGCTATAGGACGGTCCGGCGTTAAACACCCAGAGCATCTTGTTGCGAGCCATGGGTCCTCCTTGCAATTGGCGGATAAGGGGCGGCCCCTGCAATTGGTAAGTCGCGGAGCAGTTCCCTTTTTGTGTCGCAACAATGTTAGCATGGACAAACGAATGCCCGAACGGCGATGGCGGAGGGGAGCCTTCCCTTGGAAGATCGTGTCTTTGAATATTGCATGAGTGTGATCGTGCCGATGTACAACTCGCAGGAGTTCCTGCGGCGCAGCGTTGCCTCGCTGGATGCGCAGACCGTGGATCAGCAGGCCTTTGAGGTGGTGCTGGTGGATGACGGCTCGACGGACGGCAGCCTTGCGCTCGCCCGCGAGCTTGCGGCCACGCGACCCAACTATGTGGTGTTGTCGCAGGAAAACGGGGGTGTGTCGGCTGCGCGCAATGCGGGGATAAGGGCTGCGCGCGGGCGCTACCTCATGTTCCTGGATGCCGACGACACGCTTTCGGCTCCCAGCATAGAGGCGCTGGTGCGCGCGTTCGACGAGTTTGGCGACGCGGTGGACTTGGTGACGTATCCGCTTACCTATGTGACCGTGGCGACGGGGCATCGCTCGCGGCACAGGCGCTACGAGTGGCTCGACCATACGGGCGTGTATGACTTGGCGGAGTATCCGTTCGTGGCGCAGTCCTCTATCAACGTTTGCATACGTAACCATGGCGAGAGGACTCCTCTGCTTGAGGAGGGACGCGCGTTCGCGGAGGACCAGCTGTTCAACACAACTGTTCTTGCTAACAAGTGTCGGCTGGGCTTTTGTTCTAAAGCGTCGTATATGTACTATCGTGAGCCGACGAGCGTAACCATGGCGCCAGACCGTCTAGAGCGAGGCTTCGACGACGTTGTGAGCTCCTATGAGCAACTGATCACACTTGCGTCGGAAAATGGTGGGATGGCGCGCTACGCGTATGCTCTTGTGCTGTACAACCTGTCATGGCAGCTGAACGAGCACAAGCTGCTGCCCGACTTTGGAGACGCTTCGACGTGCGAGGCCAACTACGAGCGGTTGGGCGCGGCGCTGCGTCGCGTGCCTTTGTGGGCGTGGGAAGAGAACCCCTACCTTAGCGACGTGCAGCGCCTTTGGCTCATGCGGCGCTTTGGCGTGGTGGGGGAGACGCGTGAGGTTTCGTGCGATGGAGGCGGCACGCGGCTGCGCTTTGCGGACGGCGGGGAGCTTGCGCTGGGCATGCCCAGCATGCGCCTGTATTGGGCGGTGCGTAGAGAGGGTGGTCTTGAGCTGCGGGGATGCGTGTATGGTCCGGCGCTGGACAGCGCGCGGAACGTTACGGTGTTTTTGCGCTGGGAGAGCGGCGCGCGCAGCGTGTGCGCGACGTGCGGTGGCCGTGCCTTCGAGGATAAGGGCGTGCGTGTTGAGGCGGCGTGGCACTTCCGCGCGGTCTTGCCTGGTATGGAGAGGCCCTACGAGGTGCGTATGGATGCCATGACGGACGACGTATGGGTTCCCGGCTTCCAGATGCACTTTGACATGTGTCGCAGCAATGGGCGCTACATCAATGTGTACACGCGCGAGTTCGGCGACCGACGGCTTGTGGTCGTGGGTGCCGGGGACCGTGGGGCCGTGGGTGCCGGGGGTCGTAGCGCCGTGGGTGCCGGCGGGAGCCGGCTGAGGATCGGCACGGTGCGGGACCTGCCCACGTGGACCATGCCCGTGGTGAGGCTGCTCATGGAGCGGCGCGAGAGGACTCGGACCGGCAACTTCGATGCGCGTGAGGTCGCGTTACTGCGGGCAAAGGTCCCCGTGGCATTGCGGTTGCTGCGTGGGCAGCGGTTCTGGCTGTATGTGGGCGCGCGGGAGGCGCTCGCTCGCGACGAGCGACGCTTCGACGGTATCGTGCGGCTGGATTTGGACGAGCTGGAGGGCGTGGTAGCTCGCGTGGCCGCGTTCTTGGGTGCCGAGAAGATCTTGAGCGGGGAGCTGGAATTCGAGGGCATGCTGCCGTGCGACCGAAGCACGTGGGAGCGCGTGGCGGACTTGTCTGGCATGCGTGAGCAGGGATTTTGCTATGCGGGGGCGGGTGGCGCCGCGGGCGCGGAGCTTCTTGGCACGCCGTACGACGCATGAGCGGGGCCAAACGTCCGATATTATCTGCAACGACCCGGCTGCCGACAAAATCGGACGTTTTGGCCTACGTCTCAGTCAGTGTCTCTACATCAATTATGCAATCTGTGCACAAATTACGACGCAAAAGGGCCCAAGGCCAGAACTATGTCACGTTTTGTGTACAGATTAACTAACTTATGAATGCTGCAGGCGAATCACTGGTGCAGTGGGGTTTCGATGTGCTGTGCCAGCCCTACCGGAGCGCCCTCAGTAGCTCTCCCTCGGCAAACCCGAACCGCTCGGCGGCCTCGCGCGGAGCCAGGAGGCCGTCGCGCACGAGCGACACCGCGGCCTCGAAGAACTGC
>CADCPM010000003.1 GCA_902803315.1 uncultured Coriobacteriaceae bacterium | reverse complement strand
CCAAATCGCCGTTTGTTCGGATTGCGTGCGGACCAAACCCGAACAAGCGTCGCTTTGGGCATTATTCTGCCTCGCTTTTGCCGCTTGTTCGGGTTTTGGACTTCAGTGAGGACATCGGTCACCGGCGTTTTCTGGCGTCAGCATGCAATTTCGGACATTTTGCTCACCACAGAGCTCGAGCCCACCCCGTCCCCCAACAATCGCTCTGTGCGCTACACTTACCGCATGGGATACAAGACCTACACCTGCGCCATAGCCAAGCGATGCGGCGGCTGCGAACTGCTGGCCGTGCCCTACGAGCTGCAGCTCCGCCGCAAGCAGGCGGCCATGGAGGAGCTGTTTGCCCAGGTAACCGAAAGCGACGGCGCCGCCGTCGAGCCCATCCACGGCATGGACAAGCCCCTCGCCTATCGCCACAAGGCCGCCTCGCCCTACGCGCCGGGCAAGCGCATGCGCTGCGGCTTCTACGAGCGCGGCACGCATCGGCTCGTCTACTGCAAGCATTGCCTCACCGAGGCACCCGGCGTGCGCGCCATCCTCAACGACGTCGCGCGCGTGGCGGACGACCTGCGCATACCCGCCTACCACGAGGACAGCGGTCGCGGCGTGCTGCGCCACGCGGTGGTCCGCACGGGATACGCCACCCGCGAGACGCTGCTCACCGTGGTTACCAACGGGCCTCGCCTCCCCCACGCCGAGGCATTCTTGCGCCGCATGCTCAAACGCCACCCCGAGATAACCTCCGTCGTGCAGAACGTGAACGACCGCCGCACCAACGCCATCCTGGGCACCCGCAACAACACGCTCTTTGGCTCCGGTGTCATGCACGACAGCCTCCTGAGCTGCACCTTCGAGATCGGCCCCACGAGCTTCTACCAGACGAACCCCGCGCAAACCGAAGTGCTCTATCAGCTCGCGATCGAGGGCATCGGCGACGCGGCTACGCTACTCGACGCCTATTGCGGCACGGGCACCATCGGCCTGTGCGCGGCAGCGCAGGCACGCGCGGCAGGTCGCGAGCTTGAGGTCGTGGGCGTGGAGCAGGTAAGCGGCGCCGTGGGATGCGCGCGACGCAACGCGCGTGCCAACGACCTTGCCAAAACATGCCACTTTACCTGCGACAATGCCACCAAGTGGATGGCCACGCAAAAGCGGGCGAGCTTCGACGCCGTAATTCTGGACCCGCCGCGCGCGGGGTCGACGCCCGAGTTCCTTGCCGGCGTGGCCCGGCTCGCGCCAAAGCGCGTGGCGTACGTGTCGTGCAACCCCACCACGCAGGTCCGCGACCTCGCCGTGCTCCGCGAGCACGGCTACCGCGCAAGCCGCATCGCGCCCGTGGACATGTTTCCCCACACCAAGCACGTCGAGACCGTAGTGCTGCTGGCCAAAGCGGGCCAAAGCAACGCATAGCCGTCCGAGCGGGACTCAAGATTGGAGGCCTAGTTTCATGAACGTCGAAAAGGCCGGGATGGAAGACGTCGATGCCCTCGTTGGAATGCGCCTCAGCTATTTGACCGAAGACAACGGCAGCCTTAGCGATCAAGACGCCGCGGCCATAAAAAGGGATTTGCCCGGCTACTTTAAGGCCCACCTGAACAAGGACCTATTCGCCTACGTGGTTCGGGATGGACAAGCCATCGTTTCGTGCGCATTCCTCCTGGTCGTAGAGAAGCCAATGAGCCCGGCGTTCATTAACGGGCGAACGGGCACCGTTCTGAATGTATACACCTGCCCATCCCACAGGCGAAAAGGGTACGCAAAGGCAATCATGGAAGCGCTGCTCAACGAGGCAAGGGAGGCGGAAATCCAAGTCATAGAGCTAAAGTCCACAGAGGACGGATACCCCCTGTATCGCTCGGTAGGCTTTGTGGACGACACATCCAAGTATCACCTGATGAAGCGGAAAGCTCAGTAAAGCCCTAACTTCCGATATTCTCGGCAGCCCGAACGATGCCGATAATCGTATTCGTAGGCTCGAACGAAGAAGTGCGACGCCATGAGTCTCCCGACGCAAAGGTAATTGACGCAGAGGATATACCATATATATAATGTCTGGGACGATTTAAATCCTTACTGTTGCCATCCGATAATCTGAAGGGAGAACGCAAAGATGGACGAAAGTCTGAAAACAGGGCTGATGAAGATTTGAAGCAAGTTTCTGGTGGTGCCAATGCATCGGGATTTGATTCTAAGTTCAAGGTTAGGGATCATGTAAGAAGCCTCTCTCATCCCGAGCTGGGCGAAGGCATGATCAGACAAATGGGCAAACTCAGTGATGGAACCATTGAATATTCGGTTGATTTTGGGAATGAGTCACTTAGACTTCCCGAGGATGACCTGATTCCTGCTTAGCCAGAAAAGACTTAGGCAACAGAACATATCGCTCAGATGAATGAAGTGCGAGATCAAACAGACGCTCCTACGGGAGCGTCTTTTACTATCTAGGCACAGAAACCGCGCCTTCGGCACACCGGGACCCTCTTAGGAGCAACTCTTCCCCTGACCTGCCCCTCTCGCCAACGCTAGCCCAAAAATGCATAGTAATCCACAAGAATCTGGGTTACACTTTTAAAGTAATAGGTTAAAAAGCGAGGTGCCAAATGCTGCAGAACAACATCGAAATGGACCTCAAGATGCGGGTGATCGAGGGCTCAACCACTCAAACAGAGCTTGCCGAAAAGCTGGGCGTGTCCATTGCCTACGTAAATCGCATTACCAAAGGCAGAGAACACATCGTAAATAAAACGTTCGTGAGGATCATGGACGAGCTCGGATATGATATTGAACTTACCTATGTAAAGAAAAACGAATAGGTCAAAACGAGAGCTAACCACCCCTAAAAAGTTTGCCATGCAGAGGAGCGCGTAACATGAAGGAAAAAACATCTGCTGCCAACAATTCGGGCGAACTCCAGCCCTATCTCTCTCCACTGTCAGTCTTCGCGTTGTCGGTTGGCTCGGCCATAGGCTGGGGCTCCCTTGTTGTTACCAGCAAGAGCTACCTCTCCCAGGCGGGACCGGCGGGCTCCGTCCTCGGCTTGCTCATAAGCTTTGCCATGATGGTGCTAGTATCGAGCCATTATCACTTTTTGGTCAACCGGTATCCGGGTGCGGGAGGCTTGTACAACTACGTAAAGAAGGTCTTTGGCTTCGATCGCGCTTTCCTCATTGCGTGGTTCATGTTCCTCATCTACATATCGATCTTCTGGGCCAACGCCACGAGCGTCCCGCTGTTCGCGCGATACTTTATAGGGAACGTATTCAAGCAGGGATACCTCTTTACGGTATTCGAATACGACGTCTACCTTGGGGAAGCCATAGCGACCCTGGTGGTAATGTGGCTCATCGGCCTGCTATGCATGAAGAGCAAACAGGCCACGGCCAAGCTCATGGTAATACTGGTGCTGCTCTTCATCGTTGGCATTACCGTCTGCTTTGCCGTTGGCATGATCGGACA
Organism: uncultured Coriobacteriaceae bacterium; assembly: GCA_902803315.1. Lineage (GTDB taxonomy): Bacteria > Actinomycetota > Coriobacteriia > Coriobacteriales > Atopobiaceae > RUG440. The sequence continues at coordinate 9,977 of CADCPM010000003.1, read as the reverse complement.
GCCGAGCTCCGGGATGTCCATGGGCCCGGCCTTTGTTCCAGACAAGAACGTCCTGCAACAGGTCATGCGCATCGCCTTCATTTCGCCCTGGGCCTTTATTGGATTCGAGACCATATCCAACTCCTCCCAGGAATACAAGTTCAAGCACAGCAACATGTTCCGCGTCCTTGTTATTGCCGTATCCGTTACCACCGCACTGTACGTCTTCATTATCCTGCTGAGCGTCACGGCCTATCCAGAGGGCTGCAGTGGCTGGCTCGACTACATTAGCCGGCTGGACGAGTTCGAGGGAATCGCCGGACTGCCGGCCTTCTACGCGGCAGAGCATTATCTTGGCCAAGCCGGAGTCTATATTCTGATGGCATGCCTGGCGGCGCTGGTGCTCTCGAGCCTTATTGGCATGCTGCGCGCCGTAAGCCGTCTGTGCTACGCCGTGGCGCAGGACGGCATCCTGCCCAAGCGCTTCGCCAAGCTCAGCAACAAGCAGATTCCCGTCAACGCCATCCTTCTGGTGTTGCTCGTGTCGTTGCCCATACCCTTCGTTGGAAGAACGGCTATCGGTTGGATCGTGGACACCACCACGGTTGGCGCCACCATCATCTACGGCGCCGTTTCCGTAACCGTGTTCAAGGTCTCAGGGCAGGAAGGCGTCAGGAGAAACCGAATAATCAGCGGGATCTGCCTGCCCATCCTGTTCGCCTTTGCAATATTCCTGCTCTTCCCGAGTGCCTTTGGCGACTATACGCTCGAAACGGAGACGTACGTGCTCTTGGCCGTGTGGTCGTTCGTCGGACTTGTATATTTCAATTTCGTCATGCGCAACGACCACGAGAGGAAGTTCGGAAAGGCCATCATCGTGTGGCTCGCCCTCCTCGTGTTCATCGTCCTCATGTCGATGACCTGGGCAGAGAGGCTCAACGAGAGCAGAGAGAACGCCATCATTTCCGAGATCCATGGCTACATGGACGGCACGGCAAGCGCCGAGATCCTGCAACAGGACAAAGACGAATTCCTTGCGGCAAAGCTTGCCCAGCTCCACGAGGCCGACAATACCAGCGTCTTTGTGATCGTCGGCCTGTTCGGCGTCTCCCTCATAGTTATGTTCGTCAACTACACGTACATGCAAAGATGGGAGAAGAAGGCCAACGAGGAACGCGACGAGGCCCAGACCATCGCGCTCACCGACCCGCTTACGGGCGTAAAGAGCAAGCATGCCTTCCTCCTGCAGCAGAAGGAGTTCGACGCATCCATAGCCGAAAAGGTGGCCGAAACCTTTGCCGTCGTCGTCTGCGACGTAAACGGCCTGAAGGTCATAAACGACACGCTCGGCCACAAGGCGGGCGACGAATACATCCAAAGCGCAAGCAAGATGATATGCGACATCTTCCAGCATAGCCCGGTCTATCGCACCGGTGGAGACGAGTTTGCCATCATACTCCGCGGACGGGACTACCTCATCCGGAACGAGCTGGTACTGGCGCTGCACGACCGCTCCGTGGTGCACATTAGCACGAACGAAGTCGTTATCTCCGGCGGCCTGTCGGACTACAATCCCGAAGAGGACACCTGCTTCCACGATGTGTTCGAGCGGGCAGACAACCTCATGTACGAGGAGAAGAAGCTGCTCAAGGGCATGGGCGCCGTCACGCGCGAGGATGCCGAGGCAGCTGCCGCGGCATCCATATTCCCCGACGACGAAGACGCCGAGATCATGCACCTCAAGCGCCACATACTCATCGTCGAGGACGTGCAGCTCAACCAGATGATCCTGGGAAGCATGTTCGAGGACACGTACGACCTCCTGTATGCCTCCGACGGAATCGAGGCGCTTGAGCAGGTAAAGACCCACAAGGACGAGTTGGCCATGGTGCTTCTGGACCTGCAGATGCCCCATATGGGCGGCATGGAAGTGCTCAAGGTAATGAAGGAGGAGGACGAGCTCAAGAGTGTACCGGTTATCGTTCTGACGGCCGACCAAAGCGCCGAGGTGGACTGCCTCAAGATCGGCGCCCTCGACTTCATTCCCAAGCCATATCCCTCTGCCGAGATCGTTCAGGCCCGCGTCAATCGATGCATCGAGCTTAACGAGAAGCGCAACATCATTGAGTCCACCGAGCGCGACAGCCTTACGGGCCTGCTCAACCTCGACTACTTCCTCCGCTACGTGCGGATGTACGACCAGCACTACAGTGACATGTCCATGGACGCCATCGTGCTGGACGTCAATCACTTCCACATGCTCAACGAGCGCTATGGCAAGCAGTACGGAGACAGCGTGCTCGCCCGAATCGGACAGCGCGTCCGCCAGATTTCCCGCGAGATCGGCGGCGTGTGCTGCCGTCGCGAAGCGGACGTCTTCCTTATCTACTGCCCGCACAACGAAGACTACGAGAGCATACTGAACAAGGCGTCCGAGGGCCTGGTGGACGAGAACGTGTCGGAGAACCGCGTCCGCCTGCGTTTGGGTGTGTACTCCGAGGTTGACAAGTCCCTCCAGATCGACCGCCGCTTTGACTACGCGAAGATTGCCGCAAACACCGCCAAGAACAGCTACCAGAGGGCCATTGGCATCTACGACACGAAGATGCATGAGGCGGAGCTGTTCCGCGAGCGCCTCCTGGAAGACTTCAAACCTTCCCTGGAAAGCGGCCGCTTTACGGTGTACTTCCAGCCAAAGTTCGACATCCGGCCCGAAAAGCCCGTTTTGGCCAGCGCGGAGGCCTTGGTGCGTTGGGATCACCCGGAGCTTGGGCTCATTAGCCCCGGCGTGTTTATCCCGCTGCTCGAGGACAACGGCCTCATCCTGGACCTGGACCAGTTCGTATGGCGCGAATCTGCGGCACGGATTCGGGGTTGGAAGGACCGCTACGGCTTCGCGGTGCCTGTTTCGGTAAACGTGTCCCGCATCGACATGCTGACGCCAAACCTCAAGGACATCTTCGAGGACATCCTCGAGACCTACGAGCTCAGTGCAAACGACCTGATGCTGGAGATCACAGAGTCCGCCTATACCGACGACTCTGACCAGGTGATTTCCACCGCCAAGGAACTGCGCGGCATGGGCATGGGCTTCCGTATCGAGATGGACGACTTCGGAACGGGATACTCGTCCCTGGGCATGCTGTCGCGCCTGCCCATCGACGCGCTCAAGCTGGACATGAGCTTCATCCGCAGCGCCTTTGGCGAGACAAGGGACGTGCGCATGATCGAGCTTATCATCGACATCGCGGACTACCTGCACGTGCCGGTGGTGGCAGAGGGCGTGGAGACCGAAGAGCAGTACATGGTCCTAAAGGCAATGGGCTGCGACTACGTCCAGGGCTATTACTTCTCCAGGCCGGTGCCTCACGAGGAGTTCGATCGGTTTATCGTTGAGCGCACGCAGATGAAGGTCGAGGTCACGCCAGCGGCCAAGCGGACCTATATGAGCGTCTCCAACGCGCTGACCAGCGACTTCGAGAGCATCTTCTATGTGGACGTCGTAACGTCCTTCTATCTTGAGTTCTACATGAGCAGGGATGGCGACCTGGAAATCCGTCCTGCCGGAACAAACTTCTTCGAAGAGGCACGAGGGAAGTTGCTCAAGGACGTGAGCGACGCCGACGTTCAGAAGGTCACAGATGCAACAAGCAGGGCAAACCTGATTCAAGTGGCCGAACAGGAAGAGCCGCTCGCCCTAACGTTTAACAAGGACGTTGACGGGACGGCAACGCCCTATTCGCTGCAAACAATAAAGACGCGCGAAAGCGACCGCCATCACGTGGTAATTGGCATCCGGCAGGAGTAGAACAACTGCCCGACCCCAACTAAGGGATAACAGAGTGGGCACGTTTTGATTAAGTTGCATATTATTGAACTTCTCAACGTCTGTACAGAAGGAGGGAAACTGCTTTGAAAATGGAACTGCCGCTCACCGCGGAGGGAATAGATCGTGCGTGCGAGGAGGTGCAGGCGTTCCTCGAGAAGACGGGCATGAAGCAACGCGAGGTTGTGGCCGGGCGCCTCTCGTTCGAGAACATCATGCACTCCTGGAGCCAACGCTACGGCGAGAACGTCCAGGCGAAGTTGAAACTGGGGAACATGCACGGCAAGCCGGGACTGAGGATAGCGGTGCCCGGCGACCGCTTTGACCCACGCGACATGGCCACGGAGGACAAGAAGTACATGCCCATCGCCCGTGCGACGATGGAGGCGTCCGGGTTCATACCGACCTACGACTACCTCGGCGGCTACAACATCGTCACCTTCACGCGGCCGCGGCCGCCGCTGAGCTCGCTTGCGCAGATTGCCATCGCGGCCGCCCTTGGCGTTACGGTGGCACTCCTGGGCAACGCGCTTTTCCCCGAAGACGGGGTTCATTATGCGCTCGACAAGTTCGTCACGCCCGTGTTCAAGGTCTATATGGCAATGCTGAGTGGCCTCTCGGGGCCCCTCATCTTCTTCACCGTCGCATGGGGCGTCTGCGGCATAGGGGACGTGGCCACGCTCGGCCGCAGCGGGAAGACGCTCGTCGGAAGCTTCTTGCGCGACAACGTTGTGGCTACGGTCTTGGCATGCGCGGTTTGCATCCCCTTCTTCTCGCTGCCAGCGGAGGGCGCGCAAGGCGGCGGAGACTTCGCCGGGGACATCGTGAAGATGCTTCTGGACCTCTTGCCCACGAACATCGTCAAGGCGTTCGCGGACGGCAACACGTCGCAGATCATCATACTCAGCGTCTTCGTGGGCATTGCCGCCCTGGTGCTCGGAAACACGAGCAAGGCGCTGCGCAAGGGCATCCAGGAGCTCAACTCGCTTTTGATGTTCCTCATGGAGCAGCTCTGCCGGTTCATCCCCTTGTTCATCTTCGTAATGGTCATCCAGCAGATCTGGTCGGGCACCATCGCCAAGCTGCTGGACATGTGGCTACCGCTCTTGCTGGTAATCGGGCTTTCCGCCGTGTTCTTTATCGTAAGGACCCTCTACTCGAGCGCGAGGTTTCGCATCTCGGCGGGCAAGCTTCTCTCTGCCTTGAAGCCCGCCATGATACTGGGACTCACCACCTCGTCCACCTGTGCCGCGCTCGGGAAGATGGTCTCGGGCTGCACGGACGAGCTGGGCGTCGACGAAGACCAGACGTCGTTTGGCATCCCGCTGGGCATGATGCTCGCCAAGCCTCCCACCATTATTATGCTGGTGGTGCTCATGCTGCACTGCATGCAGACGTATAACCTAGGGGCTGACCTTACGTGGTATGTGCGCATGGCGCTGATGTGCTTCCTCTATTCCATGGTGGCGCCCCCCGTGCCGGGCGGAATGATTGTGTGCATTGGCCTTCTGTTTGGCAAGCTGGGAATTCCAAACGAGGCAATCGCGTTGGCCACCGCCTTCAGCATCATCATCGACTACATAGTCACGGCCTTCAAGACGGGCAACATCATGCTGGGAGTCTTTGACATGTCGTGCATACTCGGCAGCGTGGACCGCTCGAAGTTCGAGGGTTCCGAACCTAATGACGCCGAGCCCAAGAGTGCCGAACCTAAGGATGCCGAGCCCAAGGGTGCCAAGTTCGAGAGCATCGTGCCAGAAGGCGCATAAGATCAGTCGCCCCCATCCCAAGCGTGAGACGGGCCCCAAGTTCGGACTGGAATCCCGAGCTTGGGGCCCGTCTCACGCTTGGGGTCATGCAACCGCGGCCTTTACTTTACTTGGGCAATTCGATGTAATATGCATAGGCTTTTGGAGGGTAGACCATGGGCAATAACACAATGCTGAGCATCGAGCACTACTCAAAGACGTATGGCAAGGGCAAAAAGGCGGCGGACGACGTGAGCCTTACCGTTTGCGGAGGCGACATCTACGGCTTTATTGGCCACAACGGAGCGGGCAAGTCCACCACCATCCGCGCCGTGGTTGGTGTCCTCGACTTTACCGAGGGACAAATACTCATAGACGGCCACTCCGTGGCAAAAGAGCCCTTGGCGTGCAAGCAGGTAACGGCCTATATTCCCGACAACCCCGACCTGTACGAGAACCTCACCGGCATCCAATACCTCAACTTCGTTGCCGACGTCTTTGGCATCGGCGCAGCCGAGCGCGAGGAGCGCATTAAAAAGTACGCCGACCTGTTTGAGATCACACCCGCTTTAGGTGACCTCATTGGCTCCTATTCCCACGGCATGAAGCAGAAAGTGGCCATAATCTCCGCGCTCATCCACGACCCCAAGCTCCTGGTATTGGACGAACCCTTTGTGGGACTCGACCCAAAGGCAACCTTTACGCTCAAGGAGATCATGCACCAGATGTGCCAGCAGGGCGCAGCCGTGTTCTTTTCCACCCACGTGCTCGACGTGGCCGAGAAGCTTTGCAACAAGCTATCGATCATCAAGCACGGCAAAATCATCTTCTCGGGAACCATGGAGGAATTTACCGAGGGACACTCCCTGGAGGAGGCGTTCTTGGAGGCCGACCATGGGGAGTAAGGTTTTTCTTCTGCTAAAGACCCTGCTTTTGTCCACAAACCAGTGGAACGTGTATAGGCACACCGACGACAAGAAAAAGCGAAGGAGAATCGTTGGCGGTGCCGTGGGCTTCCTGCTGCTGTATGCCGTGATCATGGCGTACTGCATCCTAATGTGCGTTGGCTATGGAATGGCAGGCATCATAGGCGCAATACCCGTACTGTGCGCCCTCACGATGAGCGTGCTTGCCTTTGTGTTTACCCTCTTCAAGACGAACGGCTACCTGTTTAACTTCAAGGAATACGACATGCTCATGTCTTTGCCCTTTAAGGCAAGGACGATTGCCGCAAGCAAGTTTTTGTACATGTATGCCGACAGCCTGCCGTGGTACGCAAGCATTTCCGTTGCCATGCTCATCGGGTACGGATGCTATGCCCATCCAGCGATCTTCGTATATCCTCTCTGGCTCGTCCTCTCCCTTGTTCTGCCGATTGTTCCCACGCTGGTCGCGGCATTTTTGGGCTTCTTGATCGCCAGGGTAAGCACGGGATTCAAAAGGGCCAACATCGTTCAGTCCATTCTTGTGTTTGCCCTTGTTGTGGCCAGCTTCCTGTCTCGCTTTTTTATTGAGAGCATCTTTAGGAACGACAAGGTGCAACAGACGCTCGAGACCGTGTCGCGAACGACCGACGACGCGGCAAACGTCTACGTGCCCGCACGGTGGTTTGCCAATGCGATTGTGAACGCGAGCGTGCTGGACGCGCTGCTTCTTGTTGGAGCAAGCGCCCTCCTTTTTGCCGTGGTGTTTGCCATTGTTGGCAGCTCATACAAAAGCATCAACTCCGCGCTCAGGTCGCACGCCGCAACGCGAAGCTACAAGATGGGCGCCCAAAGGCAGCGAAGCGTGGTCCGCACGATTACCTTTAAGGAGCTCAAGCGCCTTACGGGCTCCACGGTCTACCTCACAAACGGAGTAATTGGCATAGGTTTGGCAGCCTTGCTTGGCCTCGCCACCCTCCTTGTTGGATTTGACAAGATCGTCGCGCTGGTTACGCATGACGCCCCGTTCGACCACGCCATACTCCAGCCCGCGATTCCCTTTATCGTTTACTTCTTTGTGGGGATGTTTGCCACCACAACATGCTCGCCGTCGTTGGAGGGTAAGAACTACTGGATCGTCGCGAGCCTGCCGCTTAAGAAGGAGACGCTGTACCAAGGCAAGATGCTCTTTAACATGTACCTCACGCTTCCGTTTATGGCCTTCTGCATCCTCTGCCTGTGCATATCCGCGGGCGTGCCCGTGCTCAACACGATTTTGTACGTGATCCTAGGCGTTGCGCTGTGCTCCTTCTCCACGACGTGGGGATGCGTGTGCGGAATCAAGCATATGCGTCTGGACTGGGAAAACGAGGTCGAGGTAATAAAGCAGAGCCCTGCAGTGACCCTCTACATGCTTCCCAACATGTTTGTGGTTATGGGTCTCGTCGTCTTGGTTGTGTTCCTTGGGATGAGCATCGACCACAGGCTGCTGACGCTCGCGTTTACCGCCCTTGCCGCCGCGCTTGCCGGCCTGAGCTATTGGCGCGTTATGTCTCTGTGCAAATAGGGCCTAGCCAGCAATCCCCGCCACCGCCCCCGCGGCGTCCCGCATGCGGCTCCGCGCTCGCTTCGCTCGCTCACTTCGTGAGTCGCCGCCTGCGGGACGCCGCAGTCGCGGGAGCCATGGGCATACGAGCAACGCGATGGACGCGCCGATTCTCATAGAAACATGCCCATAAACTGGGGCAGCGTTACCTTTGGCCCGCTCTTGCCAGAGTTGCCGTCCACCAGCTTGTATGCCACCTTTGGCTCGTATTGCTCCAAGAATGCGTTAAGGGACACGGTCGCGCCTTTGGACGACTTGACCTCAATGGGAACAACCGCACCGTCCCGCTCCATGAGAAACTCGATTTCTTGGGCATTGTTCGCCCGCTTGTAGTAGCGAACCTCGATTCCTCGCTTGTGGAGCAGGTCGAACACGAGGTTTTCGTATATGCCACCCTTTGCTGGTCCCTTGAGCGTGTTCCTCACGAGCGCCACTTGCGTCTCGCGGCCAAATAGGTGAGTAAGAAGCCCCGTGTCGGTGACGTAGATCTTAAACTCGCCAGGCTCCTCGTAAGCGGCCAGAGGAAGGAGGGGCGTGGACACGTTGTGAACGTCGCACACCAGACCCGCGTCAATAAGCCAGTCAATGGCCGTACCAAACTTGCGCGCAGAGCCCCCGCGCTCGACCTTGCTGTACTGGAACTTGGTATTCTCCTTTGCGAGTTGCCTCGGCACGGATCTGTAGAGCCGCATGATCTTGGGCTTGTCGGTGTTGGAGGCGTACTTGTCTACGTCGTCCTCATAGGCATTGAGGATCTTCTCTTGCACCTGGAAGGCCTCGTCAAAGCTATGGGTGTCCATAAACGTGCTCACGACCTCAGGCATGCCTCCAACTACAAGGTATTCTCTCAGAAGACTCTGGTAGCGCTCGAGGACCTGGTCGGGAAGGCGCTCGGATGTGCATGCGTACTCCTTGAGCACATCGATGGCCTCCGCTCCCGCACCACATGCCCACAGGTACTCCTCAAAATCCAACGCGTGCATGCGCAACTCGCGTTCGTACCCAACAGGCACCGAGGTCTCCTCGGGCAGAGCATCGTCGGCACCCTTGTAGTGAATGCCCAGCAGAGAGCCCGATGCCACTACGTCAAAACGGCCATCCATAGCAAGGAACTTAAGAGCCGTTCGCGCTTTTTTGCATGCTTGTATCTCGTCGATAAAGATGAGGGTATTGCCCGGCACAAGTCGTATGTTGCTCATGTACAAAGACAGGCGCTTGTAAATCTCTGTGGGCTCTAGGCTTCCTTCGAATATGCCCATGTGCTGCGGGTTTTGAAGGAAGTTGATGTACAGATAGCTCTCGTATTCAGCAATCCCAAACTGCTCGATGATGTAGGTTTTACCCACTTGGCGCGCCCCATTTACGAGCAGGCATTCGCGAGCGCCTTTGACCTTCCATTCCAGTAGGCGGTCATAGAATTTTCTTCGTAGCCTCATCTTGCCTCCGTGCTATTTGTGTGTTTACCTTGTATTATGCATCGTTTTGGACATTCTTGCATCGATTATTTGCATCGTTTTGGACATTATAGAAAAGGGTATATGCATCATTTTGGACAATAAGGCACCGAGGCCACGACCCGTCAGGCAAAGGGGATACTCCATTGTCTGATGTTATTGTCAGGCAAAGCGTGTCAACACCCTCCCCGTGACACACCCGCGACACACAGGTCAGGTATAGTTGTGGTGTTGTGGTCTGCGAAGTTGAGCCGTCTTTTAGTTATTGGAGAAAAGCATGCACGAATTTGAAGAGAAACATCCGTGGGTCTAGCTGGTTCTGGGACTTGTATTAACGATGCTCTCGTATGGCATCTTCAACACTGGCATCTGCGCCTGGATCTTTGCCATACCGCTCATCCGATACATCAACATACGTAAAAAGTGGTCGTCGATCATCCT
>CADCPM010000002.1 GCA_902803315.1 uncultured Coriobacteriaceae bacterium | reverse complement strand
GCACATGCGCTCACAGGGATCTCGTGCCCTTCGTGGTGCCACGGACCGCATAACGCAGCTCAAACGACTAAATGTGCTCAACGAGTCAGGAGCGGTTCGTCTGGCAGGGCTCCTGACATTTGGGGACTACCCACAGCAGTTCTTCCCCAAACTGCTGATTGACGTTGCGGCATTTCCCACCGAGCTCAAATCCGAGCCAGGCGAGGCGCGGTTCTTGGACAGGGCGCTGTGCGAGGGGACCATCGGAGAGATGCTCGACGACGCAATGCACTCCATAGCGAAGAACCTCCGGACTATCTCGTTCGTCGAGGGGTCGGGCAGACGAGACGAGCTGGAGATACCCGAAGTCGTATTGCGTGAGGCGTTGGCAAACGCCTTGGTCCATCGCGAGTACGCCCCCCAGTTCCTTGGGCAGGCCATCTCCGTTGAGATATACCCCGACCGCGTGGAGATCCTGAACCCCGGTGGACTATGGGGCGGAAAAACCGCCAGCACGCTGGCCGATGGCACGTCGCGCTGCCGCAACGACACCCTCATGAGGCTCGTCTCATCGCTTCCCTCGCAGCACGGATCCTTCCCGGGCTCTCCAGCCGAAGGCCAGGGCTCGGGCATACCGCTCATGATGCGCGAGATGGAAGAGCGCGGCATAGCTCAGCCGTATTTCGAGGTCGGATTCGATTACTTCAAAGTCGTTCTTGCACGAGGGGGAGGGATGAATCCGCCCAAATCGCATGGCAACGGCTCTGGCGAGGGTCCGATGGAGCGGGGCCACATGCGAAGGTCCCCGAAAGAGACGCGTGAGGCAATCATGCAGGCCTTTGGCGCCGATGCAAGCCTCGAGTTGAGCATGCGCGATTTGGCTGACCAGCTTGGCACCTCGCACAGCGTCATGCGCGAGCGCCTCAAGGAGCTGGTGGCTGCTGGAGCCCTCGAGCCAACAGCCCCTCCCACGAGCACGAACCGAAGGTATCGGCTAAAGGACGAGGCCTTTTGATTCCGTGTCCTGACGAGAGCTCACTCAGTTCCTCACTCATGATAGAGTCATCCTGAGTGAGGAACCGAGTGAGCATGAAAGCTTTTTCCTAATGGACGACGGCAAGCGGACACCGCTAAAAAAAGCGCGCCCCTCCCGAGGCGCGCGGTGTCGTATGGTGGAGGTGCGGAGAATCGAACTCCGGTCCAAAGCACATCCCTGGCAGCTTTCTCCAAGCTCAGTCGTTGGTTGGGATTCGGAGACGTCGCACCCAACAACGCGCGCTCGGCCTCCTAGCGGGTTCGATCTTAGCGTACGGCATACCAGCTACGTCCGTACGAGCATCTCCCTAAGATGACGTCGCCCCGAGAGCGGGAGAAATCCCGGTTTGACGTGCCGACTTATGTTATGCGGCAAGAGCCAGCGAAGGCTCAAAAGATTTGTTGTTGTCAATTCAATTTGACAGTACCCCTGTTTAGCGTGGCGAGGAGACCACGGCTTGCTTACCACCTCAGACATACCCTGTCGAAACCAGTCACCCCCGGTATCGTGGTGTCTGAGCCACCATGCGATTGTCAATGCATTTAGTGTACCCTAAAAGGCCGGATGCTATACACGCGGAGGCATACTGTGCATACCGATTTGCGAAGAGCCGCTTTTGTGGAGGCGGCAGACGAGCTGTTTGTGGAACGAGGCTTTGCGAATACCGGCGTGGGGGACATCGCGCGTCGCGTAGGCGTAACGCGCAGTCTCTTTTACCACTACTTCAAAGACAAGCAGGCCATAACCGATGCGGTAATAGACAAGCGCGTGGACGCTTTTATGGAATACGTGCAGAGCTGGACCGAGTCGCTAAAAGGGCCAACCATAAAGGACGCACTCATAGGGCTGGTTGGGATAGTGCGCTCGTACCTTACGGGTCCCGAATCGTTGGGATACCGCATCGTGTGCGAACAGGATGCAAACCTATACCATCGGTTTATCGTGCGCAGCTCTCGCTTGCTCTCCGAATACTTTGTCAATTCGGCGGGCATGAACGGTGCTTTGATCGAGATCACTAACACACGTCACCCAAAAGAATCCTTCTATGTGCTCTCGCTGGGAATATTGAATATGATAATTGAAGATTCAGAGATCTCCGATGAGATAGTCGCCGATATTATTGCTGACGCGCTTCGTATTCGCACGGAGTAGTCGTTGCAAGATAACGCCGTTTGGAATGGGCTCTATTCCGTATGCTCAAGCGGCGGCAGGGAAGAGGGAAGCATGGGCCAAAATGGTGCGAATGCCCTCGTGCTAGAGGGCGGAGGATATAGGGACGTCTTTACGGCTGGCGTACTCGACGTTCTTATGGAACGCGGCATATACGATTTTGAAAGCGTGTGGGGGGTCTCCGCCGGCGCGCTTGCCGCTACGAGCTACGTGTCGCGCCAGATTGGGCGCACCATACGCATAATGTTGGCGTTTAGGGACGACAAGAGGCTCATGTCGTTCTTCTCGTTGGTTACCACGGGCAATATGACTGGTGGCGACTTTTTGTACCACACCGTTCAGGAGGAGCTGGACCCATACGATATAAAGACGTTTAACGCCAGCGAAATGCGAATGTTTGCGGTGGCCAGCGACGTGCTCTTTGGGACGCCGCGCTACTTTGAGGTGCGTTCGCTGCCCGAGGACGTAGATGCGATTCGCGCGTCGTCGTCGCTTCCTTTGGTTTCTACCACCGTAAGCATCGACGGGCATCGCTATTTGGATGGGGGTACCACCGATTCGGTTCCGGTGGACGTGGCGTTGGGCTTTTCGAGGCCGGACGATCTTGACGACTACGCGCCTGCCAAGCGGGCCTTGGTGGTGCTCACGCGTCAGCGCGACTACGTGAAGGGCGATAAGCTTGAGCGCATGGCAATCTTGAGCAGGCGCTATGCCGACTACCCCCTGTATTTGGATGCGCTGCGAACGCGTGCGAAGCGCTACATGGAGCAGCGCGAACGCATTTGGCAGCTCGAGCGCGAAGGGAAGATTTTGGTGCTCTTGCCCGAAGGTCCCGTAAAGATTGCCACGGCGGAGCACGAAGGCTGGCCGATGTTGGAGCTCTATTTGCAGGGGCGTCGCCAAGCCGAGCAGAGAATCGATGAAATCGAGGAATTTCTTAAATAGCCCCTACCCTGCGGCAAGTCAGTGAAGTATACTCTATAGGCTTCTTTTGCAGAGCCCCGTAATCTCTGGCAAAACTAAGAGCAGCGATGGTCAGTCCAGGGGCCGTCGAAACGTACGTATGGAGGAGTCAAGTGAACAAGTCGACTCGTTATGCCAAGCCGGGCGAGGTTGAGCGCAAGTGGGTGCTCATCGACGCCGATGGTGCTACGCTTGGGCGCATTGCTACGCAGGCCGCCATGATTCTGCGTGGCAAGAACAAGCCTCAGTACACGCCTCACACCGACACTGGCGATTTCGTGATCATCATCAATGCCGACAAGGTTAAGCTCACGGGCAACAAGGCCGAGCACAAAACCTATTGGCGCTACTCCGGATGGCTCGGCGGCCTTAAGACCGAGTCCTTCCGCGAGGCTATGGAGAAGCATCCTGAGCGTGTTGTTGAGCATGCCGTTAAGGGCATGCTTCCGCACACCACGCTTGGTCGCAAGCAGGGCATGAAGCTCAAGGTCTATGCAGGCCCCGAGCATCCGCATGCAGCTCAGAATCCCGTCAAGATTGATTTGGAGGCGTAACCGATGGCTGATAACACCGCAGTATACACGGGTACCGGTCGTCGCAAGGAGGCTGTCGCGCGCGTGCGCCTGGTTCCCGGCACCGGCAAGGTTACCGTTAACGGCCGCGATGCTGCCGACTACTTTGGTCGCCAGCAGCTCGTGGACAATGCACTCGCACCCTTCCGCGTGACTGATACCGTAGATCACTTTGACGTGCGCGCTAACTGCCAGGGCGGCGGCATTACCGGGCAGGCCGGTGCGCTGCGCCTGGGTATTGCTCGCGCACTGCTCGAGGCTGGCGAGTATCGTGCCGACCTCAAGAAGGCTGGTTTCCTCACGCGTGACGCCCGCGCCGTGGAGCGCAAGAAGTACGGTCTGAAAAAGGCCCGCAAGCGTCCGCAATTCTCCAAGCGCTAAGCTTGTACGTCGCATGTTTGCAAAACGCCCGTCGACTTCTTCGGCGGGCGTTTTTTCAAACGGATCGATTGCGTGTTGCTTTGGGCAAAGCCGCGCGTCTGAGCGCGATGGCGCTAACTTTCCAAATCGTTTCCTAATCGCATACATTCAACGAAAAATCGGCGAGGGAATGTATCCAAAACGGTGAGGTTGGTACAATCTGTTTGCACGGTAATGTCCTGACGAACCTTAGGAGAGCTCAAATGGACTTGAAGTACTTTGGAACCGATGGCTTTCGTGGTGTTGCCAACGAAGGCCTCAACGTCGATCACGCCTTTAAGATCGGTCGCTTTGTGGGATGGTTTTATGGCCTTATGCAAGGCAGGAAGGCTCGTATCGTAATTGGCAAGGATACCAGGCGCTCAAGCTATATGTTCGAGAGCGCACTTGTGGCCGGCCTCGTTGCTTCTGGTGCCGACGCATATATGTTGCACGTAATTCCTACGCCTGGCGTTTCCTACGTAACCGCCGACGGTGGTTTTGACTGCGGCATTATGATCACGGCTTCGCATAACCCCTTTACCGACAATGGCATCAAACTCGTCAACAGCAACGGTGAGAAGATGGACGACGCAATATTGTCGCAGGTGGAGAATTATATCGACGGCAAGGTGGATGTGCCGTTGGCGACGGGGGATGCCATTGGCCAAACCGTCGACTTCATGCAGGGACGCAATCGCTACATCGCGTACCTCATTGCCAGTGCGAATTTCTCGCTGCAAGGCGTGAAGGTGGGCCTGGATTGCGCAAACGGCGCCGCCAGCTCGGTTGCCAAGCCTGTGTTTGATGCCCTGGGCGCCGACGTGTACGTGTTTAACAACACGCCCAACGGCTTTAACATCAACGTTAACTGCGGTTCCACGCACATTGATCAGCTGCAGAGCTACGTGCTGCGCAACAATCTGGACGTGGGCTTTGCCTACGACGGCGACGCAGACCGCTGCCTGGCCGTGGACGAGCGCGGACATGTGGTTGATGGCGACCTTATTATGTATGTGTGCGGCCGTTACCTCAATCAGCATGGCGGCCTTGCCAAATCCACCGTCGTGCCTACCGTTATGAGCAACTTTGGCTTTTTCAAGGCGCTTGAGGAGATTGGCATCAACCACGTGGACACCGCAGTGGGCGATAAGTACGTGTATGCCAAGATGCGCGAGGAGGGCTACAGCCTTGGTGGCGAGCAGAGCGGCCACATAATCTTTGGCGAAATCGAGAACACCGGTGACGGCATTATGACCTCACTTAGGGTAATGGAGGCCATCCGTGCCCAGAAGGAGTCGCTCTCCACGCTGGTGCGCCCGGTTAAGCTCTATCCGCAGCAGCTCGACAACGTAAAGGTGAAGGACAAGAACCAGGCCATGGAGTCTGCGGAGGTGCTTGAGGCCGTAAAGAAGGCACAAGAGTTCCTGGGCGATCGTGGCCGTTGCTTCGTGCGCGCGAGCGGCACTGAAGACCTGGTGCGCGTGTTGGCCGAAGCGCCGGATGCAGAGCTCTGCCGCCAGGCAAACGACTTCGTTCTCAAGGCGCTAAAGCCTCATATGATATAGAACGTGACGCGCCGTCCTTTACGGATGTCGTCTCATACGATGGATGTTTAAGATGGGGCCGCGGATGGCATTGCCTTCCGCGGCCCCATTTTCAGGCATTTATGTTTAGGTGGCCTGACGGTACGATACGCTGCCATGAAACCTGCTGTTACGCCTGCTCGATACCCTGCTTGATTTCCTCCGCCAGCGCTTCGCGCTCAAGACGCTCTGCGCGTTCGTGTAGCAGTTCTAGCACCTCTCCACCCATGGCGTTTCTCACCTTTCCCTGCAAGGCCTTGTAGTGGGCCATTATGTGGTCAGATACTCTGATTGTAAGCTCAATGAGCTCTTCGTAGAGCAAGCGGTTTCCCATAATTTCCTCTTGGTTGCATAGTAGTTGCTTGGAAGGCGCGAGCCTTGCTTTTAGGTATGATTGCTGAAGGAAGGTTGGCAGCGGGCAAGCAGATGGGAAGACTTATGGCGACTAAAAGACCCGAGCAGTTCGTAGCCGTACTCGACTTTGGAGCTCAGTACGGACAGCTCATTGCGCGACGAGTTCGCGATTTGCACGTCTATTCGGAAATCGTGCCGTGCGATGTACCTGCGGAAGAGCTCGCTGCCATGGGTCCTTCGGCCATTATTCTAAGCGGCGGTCCGGCAAGCGTATACGCAGACGACGCCCCTGACGTCGATCCTGCCATTTTTGATCTTGGCATACCGGTGTTGGGCTTTTGCTATGGCTTGCAGATAATGGCAGCGCGCCTGGGCGGTACGGTTGGCCATACGGAGAAGGGCGAGTATGGCCCAGCCACGCTTATACGAGACGGCGACTCTCAGCTGCTTGCAAGTACGCCAGCCGCGCAGACGGTGTGGATGAGTCATCGCGATGCCGTAAAAACCGTGCCGGAGGGCTTTGTGGTAACCGCGCACACCGACGTGTGTCCCGTTGCCGCTATGGAGTGCCCGAGCAGGCGGATGTATGCCACGCAGTTTCATCCGGAGGTACGCCACACCACCTTTGGCGACAAGATGCTAAAGACGTTTCTCGCTAGCATTTGCGGACTAGCTCCAACGTGGACCATGGACAATGTGATTGACGGCTTGGTTGACGACATTCGCGCTCGCGTGGGCAAGAGCCGCGTGATTTTGGCCCTGAGCGGCGGTGTGGATTCAAGCGTAGTGGCTGCGCTCGTGCATCGTGCCGTTGGCGATCAGCTCACCTGCGTTTTTGTGAATCACGGTATGTTGCGCAAGGGTGAGCCGGAACTGGTGGAGCAGGTTTTTCGCCATCAGTTTGATGTGCCGCTGGTGCATGTGCAGGCGCAGGAGCGCTATGCAAGGCTGCTTGCGGGAGCAACCGATCCCGAGCAAAAGCGCGCGCTCATTGGCACCGAGTTTTGGAAGGTGTTCTTTGAGGAGGCCACCAAGCTGGATGGCGTGGAGTACTTGGCGCAGGGCACCATCTATCCCGACATCATAGAGAGCGGCGCGCGCAAGACGGGCGGTAAGGCCTCTACCATAAAGAGCCATCACAACCTTATCCCTTTCCCCGACGGCGTTCGCTTCGATCTCATCGAGCCGCTCGACCACTTTTTCAAGGACGAGGTGCGTGCGTTGGGGGTAGCCTTGGGCTTGCCGGAGTCCATGGTGTACAGGCAGCCGTTTCCAGGTCCTGGTTTGGCCATTCGCATTATTGGCGAGGTGACGCCAGAGAAGTTGGAAATTCTCAAAGATGCCGACGCCATTGTGCGCGAAGAGCTGGACGCCTATAACCAGCGCCTGTTTGAGGAAACAGGTCAGCGCAACAGCGAGCATAGTTGCTGGCAGTACTTCGCGGTGCTGCCCGACATCCGCTCCGTGGGCGTTATGGGTGACGAGCGCACCTATGCCAGGCCCGTTATCGTGCGTGCGGTGGAGAGCAGCGACGCCATGACTGCGGACTGGGCGAAGCTGCCCTACGAGGTGCTGGGGAACATTTCCAGCCGCATTGTGGCTGAGGTGCCTGGCGTAAACCGGGTGGCATACGACATTACGCCTAAGCCCCCGGCAACGATCGAGTGGGAGTGAGAATCGAACGCTGTTGTGCGACTATCAAGGCGCTTCGGAAGTGGTTCCGAGGCGCCTTTTTGATACTGCGGGGCAGCAGGTCATCGAGGCGTACATGGTCTTTGGTGGGGTGCCCTACTATCAATCCAGCATTGTTGGTTTAACGTTTATCGTTATTGTACGCGTCTCCGCCCTTGCGAACAGGGCGAAAAGGTAATCGTCTCAGAATCGTGCGTTCCCGACCAGCAAAGGCGCTGGGCAAGGGAGTAATTTCCCTTGCCTTTTTTGGGAGGGAGATCGCTACGGCTGGACCCTCCTTATGGGGTGGCGTACCACCGTTTTCATCTTCGCCGGATTCGCCTTGCGAGGGTCGGAGAGGTAGATTTCGTGGTGGCGGCGCACGTCGGAGAAGTCCGGCACGAAGCCCTGCGACTCGGCGAACTCGTGCATGGCGGCAACGGTTTTGGGCTCGTTATCGTAAGGGCCGATGTGCATGCACTGCACGCAAAGGCCCTCGTCTATCTCTGCGAGGCGCACGGGCGAGAAGTCGAGCTTCTTCTTGGCCGTCGCAGCCTCGATCGCCCAAGCGAAGTCGTCGTTGTCCACGAACTCGGGTACGCGGATTGCCGAGACCCAGCTGAACGACGACTTGTTGGCGTAATCGACGCCGCGAACGCCCTCCTGCCACCAGAAGCCCTCGAGCGGTGGCACCACGTACTGGTAGAAACCGTCGATGACGTGGTCGGTCTTGTAGCTCATCTTGAGGGTGTAGGCAATGCCGTACAGCAGCTCGAGCGCGTGCTTGTACGTCCCGTCCTCTTCGTTGGGGTCCCCCGTTCCCTCTACGGTCAAAAAGCGCATCGGTGGTACCTCGACGATGGATGGTCTCGTCTTGGGCTGGTAGAGGTCGCGATACTCCTTCTTGAAGTCAAACGGCATGCTGGGCTCCTATGTAAGAACGACGGGCGAATGTTCTTTACATTCTACGAAAGAAACCTTTCCTGCGTGAGTGTGTCTATTTACGCCGTGTGCCAAGCAAAGGGTCCTAGCAAGTCCTCCTCGCGCGCACGTTCGCGCTACCGTATCTCGGCGCCAACTCAGTTTTAACGCATGGCTCGCACCTGCTTGTGAGAAACTAGGGTGGTAATGCAAACAGTTCGCCTGCGAGTTCTTGGGAGGATTCATGAACGCCAACACCTACGCAAACAGCTTTACGCGCGCCAAGCGTGCCCTTTCCGTTGTGATTGCCCTTCTTATGGTGCTATCGATTGCGGGATGTGGCGCCAACGCTTCTTCGGGATCGAGCTCGCAGCAAAGCGCCTCGAGCTCGCAGCAAAGCGCCTCGAACGCCTCGTTCGCGTCATGGAAGCAGGGCAGTGAGTCGCTGAAGAAGCTCACGGACTTTGTGAGTGCGGCAACCGACGAATCGGGAAAGGGCTACATCCCGCCCGAAGATCGCATAGCGGTCTTCGATTTGGACGGAACGCTCATGTGCGAAACGTGCCCGTTCTGCTTCGAGTACATGGTGTTCGTGGACTACGTGCTCAACAATCCCAACTACCAAGCGCCCGACGACGTCAAGGCCGTGGCGCAGGAGATCGTCGATGCACGCGACGGCAAGAAGCCCGAAAACATGAGCACGCGTCAGGCGGCTGCGGGCGCCATTGCATACAAGGGACTGACCCCTGCGGAGCTCGAGGAGTACGTAAACAAGTTCAAGAGTTCGAGCGCGACGGGCTTCTCGGGCATGACCCGTGGCGAGGCATGGTATAAGCCCATGCTTGAGGTCGTCGACTATCTTAAGGCAAACGGATTCGACATCTACATCGTTACTGCTACCGAGCGCAATATCGTTCGCGCCATCGTTGGCGACAAACTCGGCGTCGATCCCGCGCACGTCATTGGAACCGAGTACGGATACACCGCGACGGGCCAAGGCGACGAGGCAGACGACGACTACACGTTCCAGCAGGACGACAAGGTCGTGTTCGACGGCGCCTACGCGGGCGAGAATGCAAAGACGTGCAAGGTGGACGGCATTGTGCGCGAGATTGGCAAGCAGCCCGTCCTCGCCTTCGGCAACTCTTCTGGCGACACCGCCATGCTCAACTATGCCCTTGCGAAGAACAGCCACCCGAGCGCCGCATTCATGGTGCTGGCCGACGACACGGAGCGTGAATACGGCGATACCGAGAAGTCCGCCGAAAACCGCGCGTCGTGGGAGAAGCTCGGATTCACGATTTTCTCCATGCGCGATGACTTTGCGACCATCTACGGTGATGGAGTCAAAAAAGAGCCGGTGGCGTAGTTATACGGCGGGCACGGGGCGCAGGGTGCGCCCCGTGCTGATTTACGCATGACACTTTTGTGACAGCTTTCTAACAGGCGGACGGAAGATTTTGTCTTCGCATCCTCATATGCTCGTATTGTCGCAACACAAACGGTCACGTGAGGAGAAAACCATGAAGGCGATCGGGACGTTCGGAAAGTCGACGGCAATGGCGGTTACGGCAGGCGCATTGTGCGTATCTTTGCTCGCGGGCTGCGGAAGCGCGACGCTGGCGCCTGTGGCTGACCCCGTGGCCTCGCAGAACCCATCCGCTGCTCAAGAGTCGGCAAACGACACGGGCGCAGATGAGGCCACGTACGATGTGACTGACGATTCCGAGCTCATGACGTCGGCCTCGGACTATCCCAACCTTTCGTCCTTTACGGCAAAGACGCTTGATGGCAAAACCTTTACGAAGGACGATCTGGCCAAAGCAGACGTGACGCTCATCAACTTTTGGAGTGTCTACTGCCCCTACTGCCTGGAAGAGATGCCCGATATCGCGGCTTGGGCAAAGAAACTTCCAAAGAACGTGCAAGTAATTACCGTGTGCACTGACTATAGCTCGGATTCGCAATCTGCCGCCGAGATAATTGAGGATGCCGGTCTTACCTGTCCCACGCTCGTTTCGGGTACGGGTGACTTTGAGGACCTGGCCTCGAGCGTCATGTACCTTCCCACCACGCTGGTTGTCGACAGCACGGGTAAGGTCGTTGGCGATGTGCTCGAAGGCGCTCCCCAGAACGTGGGCGCTACCTACGGCCAGATGGTAGACGCGGCGCTAAAGGCCCAGGGAAAGGTATCGACAAATGCCTAGCAAGCGCGTGGCGACGGATACAGGGCTTTTGGCCGTGCGCCTGGTCCTGCTTGCGGTCGCGCTCGCGGCCATAGCGTACGGCGTCCTGAGCGGTGAGCTCCAGGTGGTCTTGGCAAAAGGGGTTCGGGTATGTTTGGAGTGCATAGGAATCGCGTAAAGAGGCACAGCCGTCGCCGGCTGCTGATCCAGGCGCTGGTTGCCTGCGTTTCCAATGGCTATGTGCAGGGATTTGTTACCGGCAAAGTCTTTGGCAGTCCTACGAAGGCCTTCTGCATACCGTGGCTCAACTGCTACTCATGCCCCGGCGCGGTGGCGTCGTGTCCCGTGGGCTCCCTGCAAACGGTGCTTGGCGGGCGTTCCAGAGGCGTGTCGTTCTATGTGATGGGGCTATTGGTGCTCTTTGGAGTGGTGCTCGGTAGGCTCGTGTGCGGCTTCCTGTGCCCCTTTGGGCTTGTCCAGGACCTCCTGCATCGCATCCCGCTTCCCAAGTTTGAGCTTCCGCACAAGGTGGATCGCGCGATGCGGTGGCTCAAGTACGCGGTGGCGGGCCTTTTGGTGGTCGCGCTGCCAGTTGTGCTTCGTGCGGCAACGGGCACGGGCGCGCCTTTCTTCTGCAAGTTCCTTTGTCCTGCGGGGACCTTGGAGGGGGCGCTTCCGCTCATGGCGGCCAACCCTCGGCTCGGCGCGCAGGTGGGAGGCCTGTTCTGGTGGAAGGTCGCCGTGCTCGTGCTGGTGATGCTTCTGGCCATATGCGTACGACGGCCGTTCTGCAAGTACCTTTGTCCGCTCGGGGCTTTCTACGGCCTGTTCAACCGTGTGAGCTTGTATCAGATGCGCGTAGAGCGCTCAAGCTGTGCCAGCTGCCATAGCTGTGCGGGCGCTTGTCCCATGGGGTTGGACCCAGAGCGCGAGGTCAATGGCCCGGAGTGCATTCGCTGTGGCAACTGCAAGGCGGCGTGCCCGACCTCCGCCATTGTGGCGGGCTTTGAGTTGCGTGCGCGCGAGGCCTTGGCAAAGCGTGATTCTGCTGCCTAGCAGAACGGTTCTGCCAATAACCAGGCCAATTACTCCATCTCCGCTAGTTGAGGGTGCCCGCCGCGGTGAGTAAGCGCATATGGTCCTCAGAATCCGTCCCGTTATTCCAATATTTCTCGTACTATTAAATTTATTTCCTCGTGTTTTAGCTGAGAGCATACTCGTAACGGGGCGGATTTTGGACCTGGCTTCGCCATATGGGCGTTCCGGCCCCCATAAAGCCCGAGGTCAGGGGTACCGCCTTCCGGTGCCGTATCCGCCGCGTGCAAAAAGCTGCCCCGTTCCCCAGGCCGTCTAGCTGGGGTTTTGCGGGTGCCGTTTTGCCATCGGTGGGACACCGTGCCCCTTCCGCGGCCCACCCCCGCGGGAGACCTCGCGAAAACGGCCCGTCTAGCTGGGCAAATCCCTCAGATCCGTTCTGAGGCCCCTTTTCCGCCCATAAGGTCTTCTAGGTCGTTGGCGTGGCAAAGACGGCGTCCTGCGCCCTCCTGGGAACCGCAACGAAATCAGCCTCGCAGGCCTATACGAGGGCGCGGACCAGTCGCGTGGCGCCAGTCCTCGTGGAGGTCGTCCCGACGATGCCAATCGAGCCCATTCCCTCGTGTTCTGCGCCAAAGAATGGCGTTTCGTCGTAGAGCGCGATGTCGGGATGCGGCGCCCTACCGCTCTTTGGTATAGTAAAGACTCGTTATCGCAGCATTTCAGGGAAGGGTTTTCCTGATGAACACAGTACAACGTCGCATTGTCGGCGCACTATGCGCGGCATTGATTGCGGGGGGCGCCGTTCCCTCTACAGCCTTGGCCGATACCTCTAGCGAGCTGCAGGCAAAGCTTGATCAGGCCCGAACAACGCTGGATGGCCTGTACGCCAGCGCCGAGGCCGCGAGCAACGAGCTCAACAAGACCATGGACGATCTTGCGGCCACACAGGAGAAGATTGAGGATACTTCCGCCCAAATAGAGGTGAGGCAGGGCGAACTCGTTGGCGCGCAAAAGACGCTCGAGCAAACGGTTTCCAAAAACTATAAGGATGGCAACGTGAGCCTGCTGTCCATTCTTCTCTCGTCCTCGAGCTTTGAAGACCTTCTGAGTCGCATATACTACGCAAACAAGGTGAGCGAGTCCTACAACCAGCAGATAAGGGCGGTAAAGGATATTCAGGCCGACCTTGCGCAAAAGCGTACCTCGCTGGAAGAGGAGCGTGTTTCGCTCGAGCAGCTCCAAGCCGATCAAGAGGTTAAAAGAGACCAGCTCGCGGGTAGGGCGGCAGAGGCGGAGACGTATGTCTCGGGTCTCTCGGCGGAGCTTAAGGACGCACTCGCAGCCGAGGCTGCGGCTCGCGAGGAAGCGATTCGCGCGCAGGCAGCCGCTGCCGTGGAAGCTGCGAACGCACGCAAAGACGAGGCCGCGGCCGCGGACGCGAGTGCAGCCAACGGAAACAGCCAGGAGAACAAGAGCGAGGCGCGCGACAGCGAAAACAAGAACGACGCATCGTCTTCCTCTAGCGAAAAGCCTGAGCCCAAAGAGGAAGAGCGCAGCGAGCAACAACAGGACGAGGAAGAGCAGCGGGACGACAGCTCCTCTTCCGAAGGTGACGACTCCAGTAGCGAGCAGGCTCCCTCGCCCGCGCCAGCGTCGAACCAGGGCGCACGCGCGGCGGTGGTCAACTACGTACTTGCGCAGGTTGGCAAGCCGTATGTGTGGGCGACGCATGGTCCCGACAGCTTTGACTGCTCGGGTCTTACGGGCGCAGCGTACGAGTCGATTGGCTACTTTGTGGGATATTCGGACAGCTATCAGGTGCAGTACTGCAACAAGCCCGCTAGCGAAGCGGCCTATGGCGACATCGTGTGGCGGCCGGGCCATGTGGGGCTCTGCATTGGTGGAGGAGTGACGGTGGAGGCCTTTAACCCCTCCCGTGGCGTGGGCTATGGCTCGGTTGATAGCTTCGAGCGCGCCGGCAGCCCTTTGGATTAAGCTTGGGCTAAGGGCCCTTGGAGGTGCGGGAGGTGCGCGGTTTCGTGTGTTCGCCAATGCGACAAGACCTGGCGCACATTGCGTGTCCGCAGGGACTTGAGCTGGTCATGCGCGAAGAGGGACTTACGCTGGTTGGCAATGGCATGGAGCTGCGCGGTGATTTCTCCCGTATGGTGCCTCGCCTGCGACAAGACCGTCTGTCGCACGAGTTGTTGGTGCGCGCGGCGCGCGTGCGAGGGGCGCGTGAGCCCGTGGCGGTGGATGCCACTGCAGGGCTGGGCGAGGACTCGCTGCTGCTTGCCGCGGCGGGCTTTTGCGTGACGCTCTTTGAGCGCGATGCAGTAATTGCGGCATTATTGCGTGATGCGCTTCGGCGGGGTGCCGACGATGCGCGACTCGCTGCGTGTGTTGCGCGTATGCGGCTTGTGGAAGGCGACGCCGTGCAGGGGATGCGCGACTTGGATGCGCCGCCTGACGTGGTGTTTCTAGACCCCATGTTCCCTATGCGCAAGAAGAGCGCGTCGGTGAAGAAGAAGCTGCAAATGCTGCAGCAGCTGGAGCGTCCGTGCGACAACGAGGAGGAACTCCTTCGCGTGGCCATGCAAACGGGGGCGAGCAAGGTGATCGTTAAGCGTCCTGCCAAAGGACCAAACCTCGCGGGAGCCACGCCTTCTCACGCACTTGCTGGCAAGGCCGTTCGCTACGACGTGTATTGCGTGACACACTAAGCCAAGCATAACTGTGCCGTCTGGGGGCGTGATTGGCCTAAGAAAGGACGTACATTTTGTGGTTGCGCGTCTCTCTGCTACGATATGTCGCGTTTCGTTTGTAGAGAGGTCGGTTATGGAAGAGTCTATATTGCCAGGAGCGATTGTTGGGTTCCCCCAAGAGATGGGCGTCCGCGATTTGGGTGGCCTCAGGGGGGCGGGAGGACGGCCTGTGCGTCGTGGGCTCTTTTATAGGGGCAGCGCACTCGTTGGCCTAAACGAGCAGCAAAAGCAGGCCGTGGATTCGTTTGGCCTTATGAGCATCTTGGACCTACGCTCGGCAGGCGAGGCGGAAGACCGACCGGATTACGTTCCTCGCGGCACGAAGTATCTGCGCATTGGCGGAATGTATGGCCAAGACGGCGAAGAGATCGACTTCTCTCCTGCGGGCATTGCGGATATGGTGGAGAGCTTTGAGCGCGAAAACGGCACGACAGCCGATATGGACCGCGCCTTTGAAGAATTTATGAGAGGCCTGTACGTGTCGATGATGTTTGGCAATCCCGCCGTACACGAGATGGTCCGCATGATGACGGACGACCAGGTGCCCCTCTACCTGCACTGCACTGCCGGCAAGGACCGCACGGGCGTGTGCGCTGCCGTAGCGCTCATGTTGCTGGGCGTTAGCGATGACGACATCGTGAAGGAGTTCTTGCTTACCAACGAGTATCGCGCATCTCTGATCAACATGGATCCCGATGACCTGCCCCAGGGTACTTCTGAGCACGATCGCAAGAACTGGGCGAAGATGCACAGCGTGCGAGAGAGCGACCTTCGCAGTGCCTTTGCCGCCGTGGACGCACGCTACGAAAACCGCGCCAGCTACTTCGTGGATGAGTTTGGCTTGGATGACGTTGCGCTTGAGCGACTGCGCGATCGCTACCTTGTGTCGTCCGACATGCCGGCCTTGCCAAAGCCTGAGGTTAACCAACTGTTGGAGACACCCTACGTAAAAGTGTATGACCTTGCGTACGAGGACGACACGCACTATTTCGAGGCATCGCGCCGTAGTATGGAAAACCTGCGCGTGCTAAAGGATGAGCGCGAACATGCCAAGCTCTTGCCCGATGCCGTAAGCTGCTGCTTGGTTCTGGCACCGCAGAACGCCGAGCCGCGTCTCGTGCTCTTCTACGAGTATCGCTATCCCACTGGGCAATACGTGCTGAGCATCCCTTCGGGGCTCGTCGATGAGCCCGACACGCAGCGTCGCGATCCTTTGGTTGCTGCCATGGTACGTGAGATTTACGAAGAGACGGGCATCGCCTTTGGCGCAAAGGACTCGATCCGTGTGGTGAATCCGTTGCTCTTCAACTCTCCTGGGCTTACCGACGAAAGCACGGCCCTTTTGTGTGCCATAATCCGTGGGACTGATTCCACCTGTCTCTCCCAGGCGGGAGCGAGCGGCTCCGAACGCTTTGGAGGCTTTGAGCTCGTAACACAGCGAGAGGCAATTGGCATACTCAAGCGTGGACGCGACAAGTTCGGGAACTCCTATCCCATGGTCACCTGGACTGCGCTTGTGTATTTTGCCATGGGCATCTGGAAGCAGTAGGCGGTAAAAGAAGCCGAGATAATCGATAGTAAAACAAAACGGACTCAAGGGAGACGAGCATGATTCGCGAGTTGGTTAAGGATGACGAGATTCTGTCGACGAGGTGCGAGTTGGCAACGGCGGAGGATGCAGAGCTGGCACAAGACCTCATTGACACCGTAAGTTCCTTGGAGGGCGGCGCCTGCTTGGCGGCCAATCAAATTGGTGTGACAAAGGCGGTCGTGGTGTGGCTGGACGAGGATGGCGAGCCGCACGTTATGTATAACCCCAAGCTGCTGTTTGGCGTGCGCTCACAACGTGTGGTGGAGGGGTGTCTTACGCGCGAGGAGCCGTCCAACGTACGACGCTTCGACAAGATCAAGGTGAACTACGACGAGCTGGTAGACGGTGAGCTCAAGCATCGCAAGCGTGACTTTACGGGCTGGACGGCACAGATGATCCAACACATGATCGATCACTGCAACGGCAAGCTGGTATAGAAGGCGAATCCATCTTGCACTAATGCAAAAAATTCCCTCCCGGGTACGTCGCGAAGTACCCGGGAGGGAATTTTCTAATGTGGGGTTGGTATCCCTATGTGCTACGAGAGTTGCTCACCCGTGTTGTGGTCGTACACGAGATCCGGATTGCCGTTCTCGTCGAGGTTGGTCTCGACGCCGTCAGTCGTCTCGGAGGCCGCATAGACGTGGCCGTCGGTGGCATCGACGTTGCACTGGCAGTGCGCAGCGCCAAGATCGAAGCTGACGGTGTAGTAGGTGGTGCCGCCGCCCTCGATGGGACCGTTCACGCTCACGTTGTTCGCGGGACCCTTGGCTGCGCCGCCGGCGCCGAAGTAGCTAAGCGCGATTTGGGTGGCCTGCTCGGAGCCGTACGACGCGTTCGTGCCGCCGCCGTTGTTGCTCTGCTGCTGGTTGTTGTTGCTCTGCTGCTGGCTGCTCTGCTGCTGGCTGCTGGAGCCCTGCTGCTGGCTGCTGGAGCTGGCGCTCTGCTGCTGCGCGTTGGCGTTGGCGCCCTTGATGGCCCTTACGATCTCGTCGACTTCCTTGGCGTCCATGGAGGCGTCGCCATTGTTGGCTGCCTCATAGGTCACGCCATAGTCGCTGGAGTTCTCGTTCCAGGTAAGAACGGTGGAGGCGCCGTGTGCGGCACCGTACTCGGTTACGTCCGTACCGTCGATGCTCGCGGTCTCCTTGTTCTTGAAGGAGGTAAGATCGCGGTCGGCAATGGGGGCGGAGTGCCCGTTGGCGCCCTTGCGGAGGATGAACTTCACGCCATCCGTCTCGTAGGTTGCCTGTGCTACGCCACCTGCGTAGGAGAACTGGGGATTCTTGAACTCTTTGCCGTCCAAGGTGAGGCTTTCGATAACGCCGAACTTGTCCAGACCGGCGCCCTTTGCGGCCTCATCGGCGGAGCCTGCGGTGGTCCAATTGACAGTGGCCTCTTTTTGCTGAACTGCCGAGGAGCTGCTTGCGCTCGAGCTGCTTGCGCTCGAGCTTGACTGCGACGAGCTGTTGGCACCGCATCCCGCCAGAGCGAGAGCCAGTGCAGCACCAACGGCAAACGTCTTCGTTGCGGTTGCGTTGAATTGCATGTTGGTCCTTTCTCCTGTTCGTACAACTGCAAAAGCAATCTTACTTGTACTACGCGGCGAATCCCTGACTATTTTTCAAGCTCAGAAGAAAAGAACAATACTACATAAATCGGCACCAGGGCGTGTAAAAGGGGGAGCGCCCCCTTTTACACGGTATTGCGCGGTTTAGTGGTGGAACAGGCGCATGCCGGTAAAGCACATGGCTATGCCGTACTTGTCTGCCGCCTCAATAACGTCGCCGTCGCGTACGGAGCCGCCTGGCTCGGCAATGTATTCCACGCCGGACTTATGCGCGCGATCCACGTTGTCGCTAAACGGGAAGAACGCGTCGGAGCCAACGGTCACGCCGGTCTGCGTGGCAATCCACTCCGCCTTCTCCTCGCGGGTAAGGGCCTCGGGACGTTCGGCAAACCACTTCTGCCACTCTCCCTCGCGCAGCACGTCGTCGTGCTCGTCCGAAATGTAGACGTCTATGGCGTTGTCGCGGTTGGGACGCTTTATGCCCTCCGCGAACTTGAGACCAAGCACCTTGGGATGCTGGCGCAAATACCAGGTGTCGGCCTTGGTGCCCGCCAGGCGTGTGCAGTGGATGCGGCTTTGCTGGCCTGCGCCCACGCCGATTGCCTGACCATCCTTTACGTAGCACACGGAATTTGACTGCGTGTACTTAAGCGTTATGAGCGAGATGATCATGTCGATCAGGGCCTCTTCGGGCACCTGGGTGCGCTTGGTTACGAAGTTGCTCACGAGCTCGCGGTCCACCTTATAGAAGTTATGACCTTGCTCAAAGGTAATTCCAAACACGTCCTTGGTCTCGATCGCCGCCGGCTTGTAGGTGGGGTCGATCTGCACGATGTTAAAGGTGCCGCGCTTCTTGGTGCGCAGAATCTCCAGCGCCTCAGGCGCGTAGCTGGGCGCAATGATACCGTCGGACACCTCGTGCTTAAGATACTGTGCGGTTGCAACGTCGCATTCGTCGCTGAGCGCGGCCCAGTCGCCAAAGGAGCTCATGCGGTCGGCGCCGCGCGCGCGAATGTAGGCGCAGGCAATGGGGGAGAGCTCGCACTCGTCCTCAACGAAGTAGATCTGGCGGTCAACATCGCTCAGCGGCGTGCCAACTGCGGCGCCGGCGGGGCTCACGTGCTTGAACGACGCGGCCGAAGGCATGCCCGTTGCCTCTTTGAGGTCGCATACCAGCTGCCAGGAGTTGAGCGCGTCGAGGAAGTTGATAAAGCCGGGCTTGCCGTTGAGGACGGTAAGGGGCAGGTCGGAACCATCGCGCATGAAGATGCGCGAGGGCTTTTGGTTGGGGTTCATACCATACTTGAGCTCGAGTTCGTTCATGGTTTCTCCTTTCGACGAGAGGCGCAGACAAGATCTGCCGTGCTCAAACAGCTGCTGCACAGAACTGCGCGCGGCAGATCTTGTCTGTGCCTCCCTCCAACAAATTCCATTACCCCAACCAAACGCCCATTTCTCGCCGGGCGGGTTGGGAGTGTGTGCGCTCCTTCGGAGCGCCCTATACATTGCTAGTCGCCGAGATTCTTGTTGTAGATCTTTACGTTGCCATCCACGTTGCAGTAGAGGCTGATCTTGTTGTCTTGGTTGAGGGCGGCCCACACCTCGTCGGGTTCACCCATCTTCACCTGTATGGGCTCGCCCACAAAGGTTGGCAGGGGGTCGCCGTCACCCACGTAGGTGGAGATGAAGTAGCCCGTGCCCTCATCGGCGCCTTCGTAGCAGAAGAACTCGCGCAGGCAGCGGCCGTTCTCCTGGTGCTTGAGGATCGAGAGCTCAAACGAGCCGTCGCCATTAAGGATGGCGCTGATGCGCGGGGTGAAGTTGGGCGCATCGGGCTCGAACTCGCGCTTCATGCACCCGGCGCGGAAGTCGCCCTCCTTCACGATGGTATCGGTTTGGTCGCCGTTGGTAACCACCAGCGCGTCACCCATGGTGCGCACGGGATGGTAGATGATCAAGCTCGGGTCTTCCACGAGCTCGGGCTGGTGCGCCTCGGTTCGGATGCCGTCCTCCGTCTTGGCAAAGATGCGATTGCGGCTGTTGAAGCTTCGGCCCATGATGAAGTAGTACACGCGATTCTTGCCTACCACAATGCCACGTCCGGGATAGGCGTTGTTTTGCAGAAGCTCAATGAGGTCTTGCATGTGCGTCCTTTCTAAACACAAAGGGCAAGTCCCTCGCATGGCGAGTTGACTTGCCCAGACGGTCGGCCTCTATCGTGCTGCTCCCCCGTGGTATCCACGATTATCCGTCAGTCACAGCACGCGGGTACTGTAGCACAATTGAGCGGAGCGTCCCGTTCCGCACATCGTTTAACTATGAATCGGCGTACGGGGTGGCTCACGTCCCCACGCCAAGCTGTCCGAAAATGCCGTGCCGGAGGGATGTACTCCCCTCGGGCACAGCTCAAACGCAACACTGCGGGCACCTGATATCGATGCAGGGCGCGGATATTGTGTCGCGTTTTGTGTACACACTGCAATCTTGATGCGCTGGCTGCTGACGGCGACCATGGACGCCAAGTTGTTCATTCCTTTTTTGCGTTACGTAATCGAATGGCATAGAAGCGCTGATACAATGCGCCACGTTACTGTGTGGAAATGGGAGGTAAACATGTGTGGCGTTGTGGGATACACCGGTCGTGCCCAAGCTTCGGAATGGCTCTTGGACGGACTGCAGACTCTTGAGTACCGCGGGTACGACTCTGCCGGCGTGCAGGTGGTGTCGCCGTCGGGCAACCTCCACGGCGTCAAGTGTGCCGGCCGCGTTGCGGTGCTGCGCGAGCGCGCCAAGGTGGCGAACCTCAATGGCACCTGCGGCATTGGCCATACGCGCTGGGCAACCCATGGTGCCCCTACGGATCGCAACGCCCATCCGCACCTGGATTGCACCGGTCGCATTGCCGTCGTGCACAACGGCATAATAGAGAACTACCAGCAGCTCAAGCGCCAGCTTATGGCCGCCGGGCATAAGTTTAGCTCCGACACCGACTCCGAGGTGATCGCCCACCTTGTTGAGGAGGCTTGGTCGGGCCCCGCTCACGGAGACCTTGCGAAGGCGGTGCGTAACGCCTGCGACAGGCTGGAAGGCTCTTGGGGCCTGGCGGTCATTTGCGCCGATGTGCCAGGTACGCTGGTGGTTACGCGCAACGGTTCGCCTTTGGTGGTTGCGTCTACCGACGACGGCGCGTACGTGGCCTCCGACGTCATGCCGCTGGCTAACGTTACCTCCTGCGTGACTCAGCTCCAGGATCGCGACGTGGCAACGCTTTCCCCAGACGGCTCGATTGCCATAACGGACCGCGATGGGCGCGCGGTGGAGCACCCTGCCACCATAACCATCGATTGGGACGCCTCGGCTGCAAAGCTGGGTGGCTACTCCGACTTCATGGCAAAGGAGATATCCGAGCAGCCCGAGGCCATCGAGCGATTGCTTGCTGGTCGCTTGGGGGAGCACGGCATCGAGCTGGACGAGCTGTCGCTTACCAAGGCCGAGCTTGCTGCCGTAGAACACGTGGTGATAATTGCCTGCGGAACCTCCTACCACGCCGGCTTGGCGGCGAAGGCTGCCATAGAGCGCTGGGCGCGGGTGTCGGTGTCGGTGGAGTATGCCTCGGAGTTCAACTACGACGAGGACTATTTGGTGGGGCCGCACACTATGTGCGTAATCATTACGCAGTCCGGCGAGACGGCTGATACCCTTACAGCCGCCCGGCGGATGAAGGGCATGGGCTGCAACGTGTTCGCCATCACCAACGTGCTAGGATCCACCGCCGCCCGAGAGTCGGATGGGACGCTGTACGTACAAGCTGGACCTGAGGTTGCCGTTGCCTCCACCAAGGCCTATACCGCGCAGATGGTCGCTTCGTATTTGCTGGCACTACGGCTTGCCCTGGCAAAGGGGCAGTTGACGCGCGAAGAGGTGAGGAAGCACTTTGCGGACTTGGAGCGCATTCCCGACCTCATGCGCGAGGTGCTCTCCAGACGTTGGCAGGACAAGCAGGCTACGCGCCTGTTCCGACACAAGACGAGCTCACTGTACCTTGGTCGCAACGTCAACTCCGCCACGGCCTTCGAGGGCGCGCTCAAGCTCAAGGAGATTAGCTACCTGCATGCCGAGGCCTATCCGGCGGGAGAGATGAAGCACGGTCCCATCGCACTTATCGAGGGCGGTTTTCCCGTGGTAGCCATTGTCCCTGCCGACCATGTGCACGACAAGACCGTTTCCAACATCCAAGAATGCCTGGCCCGTGGGGCGGCCGTGCTTGCCGTGGCAACCGACGGCGACGAGCGTGTCGCCAAGCTGTGCTCGGAGGTGCTTTGGGT
The DNA here is from genome assembly GCA_902803315.1 of uncultured Coriobacteriaceae bacterium. Taxonomy (GTDB): domain Bacteria; phylum Actinomycetota; class Coriobacteriia; order Coriobacteriales; family Atopobiaceae; genus RUG440. The sequence goes on along the minus strand of CADCPM010000002.1, from coordinate 36,453 downwards.
TCCGCGCTGTCCCGATGAGCTCATCGTGCCAGCCGTCTCGGTGCTGCACCTGCAGATGCTCGCACGCTACGTCGCGCGTGACCGTGGCTACGACGTGGACAAGCCCCGCAACCTGGCAAAGTCCGTTACCGTCGAATAGCCACTTCAAGACTACGAACAGAGGGCAGGCCCCGCCCGCGCCCCCGCGCCCGACCCGCACGCGGCGACTCGCGAAGCGAGCGAGCGAAGCGAGCGCGGAGCCGCACGCGGGCCGGGCGCGGGGGCGCGGGCGGGGCCTGCAGGCTGCTCGGCGCGGAGCCGCGCGCGGCGACTTACAAAGCGAGCGCGGAGCCGCACGCAGGCCGGGGTGTGGACGGCAACGATGCATCCAAACGTCGTGCGTCAAAATTGCCACTCTCCGGTGGGTTTGTATGCAAGTGCTGATAGAATCGTAGAGTAAACAACGAGGCACGTGGAGCAAAAAATGGCGCTTGCAGGCATTGGCGTGGATATGTTGGAAATCGCGCGCATGGAACAGGTCTTGGCGCGAAGACCCAACTTTGCCGCGCGCGTATTCACCCGCGAAGAGAGGGCATACTGCGACGGGATGGCGCGTCCGGCGCAACACTACGCCGCACGGTTTGCCGCCCGCGAGGCGGTGCTCAAAGCGCTCGGTACGGGCTTCTCACGCGGAATAGGCTTGTCGGACGTAAGCGTGCTCAACAACGAGGCCGGCCGTCCGGAGGTCGTGCTTGCGGGAAGGGCCCGCCAGATCGCGGACGAACAGGGAGTGCGCGAAGTGGCGCTCTCGCTTTCGTATACGCACGACGTGGCGGTGGCCAATGCCGTGGCCATGACCGACGACGTTCGCCCGCAAAAAGAGGAGCGGTCCGACCCCAAGGAGGACCTTCGCGCGTCCTTTAGGGCTGCGCGCTCCGTACTCGATGAGCTGGAACGCGTAGAGAACAACGTCGAACCGCAAGGCGCCAACACAACAGAGGAGTAAGGCAAGCGTTATCATTGTTTTAGTCGCAAACGTAGCAGGGAAAGGAAGCATGCGATGCAAGCTGTGCTTAACGTGGAAGACGTTCGGAACGTGGAGCAGGAGCTCACCAAGGCTGGGGTGAGCCTTTCGGAGCTCATGCGGCGTGCGGGAGCAGCGGCGGCCCACGAGGTTGCCAGTTTTGAGGGCGCGCACACCGTCGTGATCTTTGTGGGATTTGGAAACAACGGAGGCGACGGTTGGGTTGCCGCCGAGCGGCTGCAGAGCCAAGGATATGCGGTAACGGTGGTAACGCCAATCGAGCCGTCTCAGGTGAAGAGCAACCTGGCGCACGTGGTTGCCGTAAATGCCGAGCGTGCAAATGTTCCCATCCTCGTTTCGCCACCTCGCGAGAAGATCGAGGAGCTCTTGTCTTCGGCCGACATCGTGCTCGATGCCATACTGGGAACCGGCTTTCACGGGGATCCCAAGGCTCCGTTTGACATTTGGATCGACTGCATCAACCTTTCGGGCGTGCGCGTGGTGGCCGTGGACGTTCCCAGCGGCCTTTCGGCCCAAACGGGCAAGGCTTCCAAGAGTACCGTGGTAGCAGACGCTACCGTAACCATGATCAGCCTCAAGCCGGGCTTGCTTACCGACGATGGGCGCGACGTGTGCGGTGCCTTGGTGCTGGCTCCGCTTGCCGAGCAAACGGAGCGCCTGGTAATCGAGGCCGACCCGGTTGCGTGGCGCAACGAGCCGGAGGACTACGCCGACGTCGTGTTTCCCCCCTCGTCTGCCGTAGACAAGTTCTCGCGCGGCTCGGTGTTGGTGGTGGGCGGATCCACACGCTATGTGGGTGCCGCGATGCTCGCTGCGCGCGCTGCCGCGCGTGGAGGTGCGGGCTACGTAACGCTGGCAGTGCCGGAGCCCGTGGTCTCGGTGGTGCAGGCGCACGTTGCCGAGATTCCGGTGGTCGGTATGCCCTACGATCCCAGCTGCGGGTCATTCGCGGCCGACGCCCGAGAGGCCATTGCCGCCTTCGCAAAGAATAGCACGGCCGTCGTTGCAGGACCCGGCATGCTGGTGAACGCGTCGACCATGTCTGTGGTGGCGGGCCTGCTTCAGTGCGAGGTCCCGCTGGTACTGGATGCCGATGCACTCAACTGCCTGGCTCGCCTTACCTCTGGTCGTCTCGACAGCTTCCCCGAGCTCATACGACGCTCCGCCCCCTTGGTGCTTACGCCGCACCGACGTGAACTCGGCAGGCTCGTGGGCTTGGCCGACACGCCGCCGGAGACCATAAGTGCGGCATTGGATGCGGCTCGTCGCATCGTGTGGGCCGAAGGCGGCAGCGAGGTGTGCGTGGTTGCGAAGGGTACGGCGACTGCCTGCGTGGGCGTCGACATTGCCCTCTTGCCCAAGCCTGGTCCCTCTGCGCTGGCCACAGCCGGTTCGGGAGACGTGCTTGCGGGAATTATGGGAGCCACCTTGGCAAAGACCGCGGGCCTGGTGGAAAACGAAAGCCTTCCACTGTTGTGCTCGCTGGCATGCGAGATTCACGGACAGGCCGCGGTGGTGGCGTCCGAGCGATTTGGCTCGCATGGCGTTATGGCAGGCGACGTTGCCGACGCGGTGGGCTTGGCCGTTGACGAGCTGGAGCGACAGGCGGTTCTTGGCGCATAATCAGATGTGGAGCGGGCGTGAGGAGGTAAATATGGTTCGCGGAATCAGGTGTCCCGAAGACCGATGGGCGTGGGTTGAGATTGACTTGGAGGCGCTGCGGCAAAACACGGCGGCACTCAAGAGGCTCCTGGACAGAGACGTGCAAATGATGTGCGTGGTTAAGGCGGATGCCTATGGCCATGGGGCCGTTAAGTGTGCCAAGGCGATGCTCCGCGCGGGCGCCAACCAGTTTGCCGTGGCAACGGTAACCGAAGGCGTGGAGCTGCGCGAGTCGGGCATTCGCGAGCCTATTGCCATTCTCTCGGAGCCGCCGCTCGACACCGTCCAGACGATCGTTGACTACGACCTTAGCCCTGCCGTGTTCAACCAGGACTTCGCGCTTGCGCTTGGCGAGTGCGCCGCAGCCGCAGGCAAGGTGGCAACCTATCACCTCGCCATCGATACGGGCATGACGCGCATTGGCGTGAACTGGCGCGATGCGCTTGAGCTGAGGCGCAGCATCGACTTCCATCGAGGAATCGAGTGCGCAGGAACCTTTACCCATTTCGCGACGGCAGACGTATCCGGCGACTGGGACTTCCACATGCAGACGAGGCGCTTCGCTTCGGCGGTGCGCGCCATCCAGGACGCGGGACTCGACACGGGTCTTGTCCACTGCGCCAATACGCCAGCTTCCATACTGCGTCCCGAAGTTCACTTGGACATGTGCCGTGTGGGCGTTGGCCTGTATGGCCTGCATCCAGCACTGGAGACTCGTAAGGTCGTGCACCTTACGCCCGTTATGAGCGTGCGTGGTCGCATTACGCGCGTGGAGCACCCCGAGGTGGGAACCGGCGTGAGCTATGGCCTTACCTACCGCGTGCCCAAGCCAAACGTGCAGATCTGCACGGTGCCCATGGGCTATGCCGACGGACTTTCGCGCAATCTGTCGGGAAACATGGACGTGCTCGTAAACGGCGAGCGCTGTCCGCAGGTGGGCCGCATCTGCATGGACCAGTTCATGTTTGCCGTAACCGTAAACAACGTGCGGGCATATCGTCCCACGCGTGCCGTGGAATACGGCGACGTGGTTACCGTGCTGGGGCGCGACGGCAATGAGGTCATATCGGCAGACGATATGGCGAATCGCCGAAATACCATTAACTACGAGGTCGTATGTGATTTTGGCCTACGACTCCAAAAGATCTATGTGTAGCGCCGTGCAGAGGCGCGGGCGCCGCCGGACGCCACGCGCCTACTTGGTCGAGGAGGATGGCTCAATGCCCATTATGCATATACCTGGACACGACCGCCAAAAGCCACAAGAGGTGCGGCTCGAAGAGATTCGTGACGTTATGGGCAACTGCCAGCTCTGCCCGTTGGGGCAAACGCGTACCAACCTCGTGTTTGGCGTGGGCAACCCCAACGCTCGCGTAATGATTGTGGGCGAGGGTCCCGGGCGCAACGAGGACCTGCAGGGCGAGCCCTTTGTGGGCGCGGCAGGAAAGAACCTCGACGGGCTCTTATCACTTGCTGGCCTTCGGCGCGAGGACGTGTACATTGGCAACGTGGTAAAGTGCCGCCCTCCCAACAACCGAAACCCCAAGCCGGAGGAAATCGCAGCTTGCGCGCCCTTCCTTCGCGAGCAGATTCGCTCCATTTGGCCAGACGTCATCGTGTGCTTGGGCAACTTTGCCGCGCACTTTGTGCTTCGTACCGAGGTTGGCATCACGAGCCTGCGCGGACGCTTTCACCAAACGGGGCACTTTGCGGTGCTTCCCACCTTCCATCCCGCCGCGGCAATATATCACCGAGAATGGCAACCCGTGCTCGAGGACGACTTTCGCATGCTGGGCGCCTGGCTTGCGGAGCATCCTGCCGGGCCGAACAAGGGAGGGGCATAAATGGCCGAGGCCACAGAGTTTGTAACGCATGACACCTCCCAAACCATCGCCTTGGGCAGGCAGCTGGGGAAGCTGTTGGGCGCGGGCGATGTGGTGGTGCTCACCGGCGATTTGGGAGCTGGAAAGACGCAGCTCACCAAGGGCATCGCGGCGGGAATGGGCATAGCTGATGACGTGACAAGCCCCACGTTTACCATCCAGATGGTCTATGAGGGCTCCGAGTATCCGCTGTACCATTTTGACCTGTATAGGCTGGAGGATGCCTCACAGTTGGATGACACCGGGCTGTTTGACGTGTTGGGCGATGACGGGCCATGCGTCATTGAGTGGGGCGAGCAGTTCGTGGACCAAATCGGGCAAGAGCGCCTCGACGTATACCTCACGCGCTTGGACGAGCAGGCCGAGGCGGGGGAGGAGCCGGCGCGTTGCGTGCGCTTCGAGCCGCATGGCGAGCGGGCGCGCCAGATCGTTGCCGCCCTTGCGTAGGCTACGCTACTGCCGTTCACGGGGCCGCTGTTCGCACCCCAGGCCCGCGTCCGACCCGGAAGTGGCGACTCACGAAGTGAGCGAGCGAAGCGAGCGTGGAGCCGCATGCGGGTCGAACGCGGGCCTGGGGTGCGAACAGCGGCCTCAGAGGGTTAGCCATGTAATCGCTGTGACAATTCGAATGGGGCTATTCTCCCGTGTTTTAATACTCTGGAAAACGGAGTTCCTTGGGAGGAGGATTTTGGGAGTCTGTTAGCGCCTGGACCAGAAATGGTTGACGAGGATGGCAGTTATCGAAAGATTCGGCGGGTGCTGCCACGGCCACATGGGGCGGTCGTCAGGGGAGAGAATAAAAAGCGGAATCAACACCGTAACAGAGGCTCTTTCCGTGCCAAAAGCAAACCAAATGAAGGAGTGCATATCATGCGCGTTGTTATTCAGGACAATTACGAGAAGATGAGCAAGTGGGCGGCGGACTACATCGCCAACAAGATCCGCAACCACAAGGAGGATCGTCCGTTCGTGCTGGGGCTTCCCACCGGATCCTCTCCCCTTGGCGTGTACAAGGAGCTCGTGCGCCAGAACCAGGCCGGCGAGCTGAGCTTTGCCAACGTGGTTACCTTCAACATGGACGAGTACGTGGGGCTCGACCACGACCACGACCAGTCCTACTGGTACTTCATGCACGACAACTTCTTTAACCATCTGGTAGACATGAAGCCCGAGAACATCAACATTCTCAACGGTATGGCCGACGACCCGGAGGCCGAGTGCGCTGCCTATGAGGAGAAGATCGCCTCCTTTGGTGGCATCGACCTGTTTATGGGTGGCATCGGTGTGGATGGCCACATTGCCTTTAACGAGCCTTACACCAGCCTCGCCTCCCGCACCGGCGTGCGTAAGCTCACTACCGACACGCGCATCGTGAACTCCCGCTTCTTTGGTAACGATCCCGAGAAGGTTCCCGCGCTGGCGCTTTCGGTGGGCGTGGGCACCGTGTGCGACTCCAAGGAAGTCCTGGTCCTCATTAACGGCCACAACAAGGCCCGTGCATTGGCCAAGACCGTTGAGGGCAACGTGTCGCATAAGTGGACCTGCTCCGCGCTGCAGCTGCACAACGGTGCCATTATTGCCTGCGACGAGGAGGCTTGCGGCGAGCTGACCGTAGACACCTACAAGTACTTCCTCGACATCGAGAAGGACGAGAGGCTCTAGCGCGTCAAAGGGACGCTCCCTTTTGATACGCCAATTATTTCCTGTCCTAAACCATGCGGCACCATCTTGTCGGGAGGCTGACGAGGAGGTGCCGCATTGTGAGGTACGGGGTTGAGCTGACGGCAGGCGAACGCGGGGAGCTGTTTGCAAGAATCGCGGCGGTCTCAAAAAATACTGACGGAGTGTAATATGAATTACAGCATTGAGCAATCTATAGACGCCCTTGAGAAAAAGGGTGTAAAAATAATCGACCCAAGACAGGTCTATCTGTCTCCCGATGTTGACATCGAAAGAATTTATCCAGGCAGTGTCCTATATCCCGGCGCACGGCTCACGGGAAGTCGCACGCTCATAGGCAGCGGCGCAAAAATCGGAACCGAGGGTCCCGCCACGGTAAACGACTCCGTGATCGGCGCGGGAGCATCCATTGCCAGCGGCTATGTTACCGAGTCCACGCTTCTTCCCCGTGCCAAGGCGGGTGGCAACTGCCATTTTCGCAACGGCACGCTGCTTGAGGAGGAAGCGAACACCGCCCACGCCGTGGGACTCAAGCAGACGATTATGATGCACGGCGTTACCATGGGCTCCCTCATCAACTTCTGCGATGCCTTGCTTTCGGGTGGCCTTTCCCGCAAGGTTCACACCGAGGTTGGCAGCGGCTTTATCCACTTCAACTTTACCCCTTGGGGCGAAACCGGCGACAAGGCGACGCCTTCCCTGATCGGAACCGCTACCGAGGGTGTGTTTATCGATAAGCCACCAATCTTTTTGGGCGGCATGAGCGGTATCGTTGGGCCCAAGGAAATCGGGTTCGGCGCCATGACCATTGCCGGCCAGGTTATCCGCAGGTCGGTTCCAGACGACACCATGTATTCCGGCGATAGCCCCAGCTTTGAGAGGCCCTTCTCCTATGACAGCAGCCAGCCGTCGGAAAAGCACATCAGCCATATTCGCCAGAGCAACATTGAATACCTTGCCCAGCTGTACGCGCTCAAAGCATGGTACACGCAGGTCAGAATGAAGCGCGCCGAAATCTGCGAAGACGAGGAGCTGTCGCTGGTTTACGCGGGAGCACTGGAAACGCTTGACGATTGCGTGGAGGAACGGGTCAAGAGATACGAGAGCTTCGCCTCGTCGTGGGACGCGAAGCCCTTCCACGACGCTTGCCTCGGTGAGGCTGCTCCCGCGCTCGAAGCTTCCATCGACTGGAAGCCGGAGCTTGCGTACGACAAGTGGGTCTGGTCCCTTTCCGAAGGCGAAAAAACCCTCCTTCACGAGTGGATCGTCTCCTGCGCAAACAAAATCAGGAACGGCCTGTAAACCAAACGGGACCCTAAATAGGGGACAGTCCCCATGTTGGGGTTTTGCGGAACCCCAACTTGGGGACTGTCCCCTATTTAGGGTCCCAGCCCGCCACACTCGACCAGACGTGTAGTCTTATTATTGGTTGACTTGTGATTGCCGGGGAAAGGCTCCCCGGCAGTTGCCAACAAAGGAGAAAAACGATGCCCGAAACAAAAACCAATGTCCGGACCATCCTTGCCCTTGACACCTCCTCCGACATGTTGTGCTGTGCGGTGGCGCGAGTCGGAAAGGAAGTCGATCTTTTGTCGACGGGAGACCACCTGTGTCGTCGCCATGCAAACGAGGAGTTGGTTAGCACGTCGCTGGCCGCCTTGGAAGAGGCTGGGTTGGGCATGGCCGATGTGGACGCCGTGCTGGTGGGGCGCGGTCCCGGATCCTTTACGGGCGTACGCATTGGCATTGCTACCGCCAAGGGGCTCTCGTGCGGCATGGGAAGGCCGCTCTTTGGCGTCTCGACGCTTGATGCGACGGCATGGACGGCATGGCTTGCTGGCGTAAGGGGAACGCTCGCCGTGGCCATGGATGCCATGCGAGGTGAGGTGTATCCCGGCATCTACGACCTGGACGACGACGGTGCGCATCGCACTTTTGCCACCGAGACCGTGCAAAAGGCAGATGCTTGCGTTGAGCAATGGGCTTCGCGAGTGGACGCGGCTCAATTGCAGATTACGGGCAACGGCCTCTTTAAGTACGCCGATCGCTTTGAGGCGGCCGGCTTGACGAACATGATCGACAAGGGCTTGTGGTATCCCACGGGTGAGGCATTGCTCCTATCGTGGGATACGACCGAGGCGCAATCGGGCGATCCCGCGCTTGTGCTCCCTGTGTATACGAGGCTTTCGGATGCGGAGGAGAACGAGCGCAAGCGCCTGGGGCTTGTTCAGCCTGCAAGCGTTGAGGTTACCGGCGTCGCTGACGAGCTTGCGAATCTGCACCTGCAGCTTCGTCCCATGTCCATAAACGACGTGAGCCAGGTTGCGGAGCTTGAGGCGCGCGCCTTTGTGGGCGGTGTGCACGAGGCGTGGTCGCGGGAGATGTTTGAGGAGGAGCTCGCGCTTCCCGGCCGGACGTGGTGGGTTGCCCACGACATGGGCACGATTGTGGGCTTTGCCGGCGGCGTGCTGGCAGGCGACGTGTTGGACGTGCTTGACGTGGCGGTTGATTCCGCGCGCCGTCGCGAGGGGATTGCGAGGCGTCTCTTGCAGCGCCTGGCCTACGATGGCCATGTGCTGGGGGCGCGAGCCATGACGCTAGAGGTCGCCCAAAGCAACGACTCGGCGTTGTCCCTCTATGAGTCGATGGGCTTTGCCAAGGTCGGCGTACGAAAGGACTATTACGGACCCAATAACCATGCGGCAATCATGACCGTGGCGCTGCCGTTGGTCAGCGCCGCGGATGCCGCGCGCCCTGACCCGCAGGCGTCCATTCGTCCGTGGCCGATCGTACCCGAGCGTCGCGACGTGGCTGCGTGCGAGCGCATCGCTGCTGCGGCACCGCTGATTCTCTCCATTGAGTCGTCTTGCGACGAGACCGCCATGGCGGTGATAGATGGCCAGGGACGCATCCTGTCCAACGTGGTTGCCACCCAGATCGACTTCCACGCGCGCTTTGGCGGTGTGGTGCCCGAAATCGCCAGTCGCAAGCATACCGAAGCCATTGTCGGCGTGTTTGAGGAAGCCCTTGCGCAGGCCGGCGAGCAACTAGGCGTGGACACGCTGGCACCGTCCGACCTTGCGGCCGTGGGAGTCACGGCAGGCCCTGGCCTGGTAGGCGCCCTTGTGGTGGGAGTGGCCTTTGCCAAGGGGCTCTGCGGCGCTGCGGACCTGCCTCTTATTGCCGCAAACCACCTGGAGGGACACCTCTTCGCCAACCTGTTCCAGACACCTGACCTGGAGCCGCCCTTTGTGGCGAGTCTGGTGAGCGGCGGAAACACCATGCTGGTGCATGTGCGTGCATGGGGCGATTACGAGCTGCTGGGCGCCACTATCGACGACGCCGTTGGCGAGGCATTTGACAAGGTCGCGAAGGCCCTTGGCCTGGGATATCCCGGGGGACCCGTTATAAGCAAACTCTCGGCAAAGGGCAACCCGCGTGCCATCGCTTTCCCTCGCGCCATGATGCACAGCGGTGACTATCGCTTTTCTTTGAGTGGACTCAAGACGGCGGTCATCACCTACATTCAGGGCGAGAACAAGGCTGGGCGGGCAATAAACCTGCCCGACCTGGCGGCGAGCTTCGAGGCGGCGGTCGTGGACGTGCAGGTGTCCAAGGCAATGCGTGCCATAGAGGAAACCGGGGCATCGGACTTTTGCGTGGGTGGAGGCGTGGCGGCTAACCCTAAGCTTCGGGAGGCGTATCGTGAGGCCTTTGAGCGCATGGGCGTACGCGTAACGGTCCCGCCCTTGGCCGCGTGCGGCGACAATGGCGCGATGATTGGCCTGGTGGCTCTGCGTAGCTACAACGCGGGCCTGTTTGCTGACCTCTCGCTTGACGCCGCGCCCAACGCAAAGCTGGGCACGTGGACCTGCGACCTTCCTCCCACCGTTTGGGCAGGCGAGCAGATGTGACAAGTAACCTGTCCCCTTGTCAGATGTGACAAGGGGACAGGTCACTTGTCAGCTTTTTCGCAATCCGCTCGTGTAAAAGAAGCGTTTCGGGTGTGCCTGAGCTCGCTCGACGTGGCGTCTGTTGGGCTATCGTTTCCTCACTACTCATCAGGATGGAGGGAACTATGTCAAAACTCAACAACAGCTACTCTCGTCGCTCTTTCGTAAAGCTTTCGGCTGCGACGGTTGCCGCGCTTGGTCTTGCCGCGTGTGGCCCCGCCAAGGAGGGCACGACGGCAGCCAGCTCTTCGAGCGCGAGCTCCTCTGCCCAAGGGGGTTCAACGAGTTTTGCCGCCGAGGGAATCCTGCGAGTTGGCATGGAGGCGGCATACGCGCCGTTTAACTGGCAGGTGTCGCAAGAGACCGAGAACACGATTCCTATCGAGAACGTCTCGGGCGCCTATGCCGATGGCTATGACGTGCAGTTTGCAAAGATCATCGCCAAGGCTCTCGGCCTTAAGCCCGTTGCGGTGAAGATGAGCTTCGACGGTCTTGTCGACGCCTGCAAGAGCGGTCAGATCGATATCATTTGCGCCGGCATGACGGCTACCGAGGAGCGCGCGAAGTCCATTGACTTCTCCAACCCCTACCTTGCGGACAGGGTTGCCGTCATTACCAAGAAGGACTCCAAGTTCGCTTCGGCAAAGACGCTCGACGACCTTAAGGGCGTGACGATTATGGGCCAAAAGTCCACGTTCTACGACGAGGCCATCGAGCAGATTCCCGAGGCCGTGCACAAGGAGGCGCTCGAGTTCGTGCCCGACGTGGTTGCCGCGCTGAAGAACGACCAGGTGGAGGCCATTACCTATTCCGAGATGAGCGCCAAGAAGCTGCTCGATACGTATCCCGATTTTGTGATGTGCGACCTCACGAGCGGGTTCACGGGCGACTATGCCACCAACGATGACAACGCGGGCATCGCAAAGGGCAACGACGAGACTATGAAGAAGATCAACGATGCCATTGCCGCCGTCTCGGATGCCGAGCGAGTGGAGATGTGGACCGCGTGCAACGAGCGCATGCCGGCGTAAGGGCGTAGAGGCGATATCTATATGAGCAACGAGAATGAAGAGGTGGCTGCCGCAGATGCGGTAGCCACCGCAAAGCAGGCGCCCGTGCGAGGGGGGCGCCTGAGACGGCTAGGACAGTTCATAGGCGGCGACCATCGCTATGTGCTGCTAGGCACGAGTGTCATTGCGCTCATTGGCATATGGCTCTCCATGCAAGAGCGCACGGATATGAGCTTTTTGGCACCTGTCTACCTCGTTGAGGTTGCAATGTACTACTTGCTCGTGGCTTGGCTCATACTTTCGGCCGCAGCTCTTGTTACGAAGCTAGTGCATTGGCGCGACTACGCCGAGCGCAGTCCCTTCGCGCGGAATCCCTTCCGCACGATTGAGCGCTTTGGCTCCTACCTTGTGGTGATCATTACCTGCGTGTTGTTTGTGGACCGCGCTGTTATGGGGTTCGTAAGCGTGACATCGCATGCCATAGAGGCAGACTCCATACCGCAGGATGGCCTCGCGGCGGCGATCTACATGGTCTACAAATGTCGCGATATGTTTGCGACGGGCATCCTCACCACCGTGGAGTTGGCAGTGTTTGGCACCATAATCGCGTTTTTCCTCGCGCTCCTTTTGGCCACACTGCGCATTCTTACCGTTGATAAGCCCGACAATGACCTCGTGCGATTCTTTAAGGTGGTCGGCGCTAACTTTGCCAAGTTCTATTCCACCGTAATACGCGGTACGCCCATGATGGTGCAGGCGTTGATCATCTACAATGCGGGCTTTGCCTTCCTGCGTGGGATGGGTCTTTCGGTAACCGAGATCAACGTCTTTTGGTCTACGTTCATCGCTGGCTTGGTAACCGTGTCTATAAACTCCACCGCCTACATGATGGAAGTGCTGCGCGGGGGTTTGGAATCGGTGGATCCGGGGCAAATGGAGGCCGCCCGTTCGCTAGGCCTCTCTCAGTGGCAGGCTATGGTGCGCGTCGTCTTTCCTCAGGGAATTAAGTTTGCGGTGCCGGGCCTCTCCAATGAGCTCGTTATAAACATCAAGGACTCGTCGGTGCTCTCGATCATCGGTGTGGTCGAGCTCATGTTTGAGGCGCGCTCGGTCGCAGGCATTTACTATCGCAACCTCGAGGTATACCTGGTTGCCGCATTTTGCTACCTCATCCTTACCATGGTGGCAACGTGGCTGCTCAATCGCCTGTCTCGCAGGCTCGATGCGCCACGTTTTTCCAACGCGTCCGAATCTACGAGCGCCGCAGGCGCCGCAAGCGAGTAAGGAGGCGACCATGGCTTTGGCAGACAAAACACAAAAGGGCAAAGAGCAAGTCGAAGGGCCGCTTGTGCGCGTTGAGGCGCTGCGCAAATCCTTTGGCTCGCTTGAGGTACTCAAGAACATCAACCTGGACATCATGCCTACGGAGGTCGTCACCATTATTGGCGCGTCGGGATCGGGCAAGTCTACGCTACTGCGCTGCATAAACCTGTTGGAGACGCCCGATGCGGGACACGTGTGGTTCCATGGCTCCGACCTGGCTGCCGAACACGTGAACGTGAACCGTCTGCGCGAGAAGATCGGCATGGTCTTTCAGGGCTTCAATCTGTTCAACAACATGAACGTGCTGGGTAACTGCACGTTGGCACCCGTTACCCTCAAAAAGGCAAGCAAAGCTGAGGCAGAGGCAACGGCAATGAAGCGCCTTGAGGAAGTGGGACTCGCCGACTTCGCGCGCGCAGATGTGAACACGCTCTCGGGCGGACAAAAGCAGCGCGTCGCCATCGCTCGTGCCCTGTGCATGAATCCCGAGCTCATGCTCTTCGACGAGCCGACCAGCGCCTTGGACCCTGAGATTGTGGGCGAGGTGCTCGGCGTTATGCACGACCTTGCCGAGCAAGGAATGACCATGGTGGTCGTTACGCACGAGATGGAGTTTGCCAAGAGCGTGAGCGATCGCGTCGTGTTTATGGACGAGGGCGTAATAGCGGAAGAGGGAACGCCAAAGCAGATCTTTGGCAATCCGCAGAAGCCTCGCACGCGTGAGTTCCTCGCTCGCTATCTGGACGATTAGCCCTTTTGGGTCCTCGTCGTGGAAATGGGCTTTGGCGTGCCATAAAGCCCAGAGCCTCGACTGGCCCATTCGGAAAAGGAGGACGGAATGCAGGATGGGTTTGTGAAGGTCGCGGCATGTTCGCCGCGCATACGCGTGGCCGATGTTGCCCACAACGTGGGGACTTGCGTTGATGCCATTTTTGACGCGGCCCAAGCGGGTGCTAAGGTGGTCGTACTGCCAGAGCTGTGTCTTACAGGCGCCACCTGCGGCGACCTCTTCTATTCGGACGTGCTTATCGATGCGGCGCTAGAGGGCGTCTTTGCCATTGCGCAAGCGACGATCGACTTGGACGTGGTTGCCTTTGTAGGCGCGCCCATATGCGTTGATGGCAAGCTCTACGACTGTGCGGTGGCGCTTGGCGAAGGTGAGATTCTGGCAATCGTCCCCAAGCGGTCCATAACCGCAGCGCAGGCGCGCCAGTTCAGCGCTGGACCCCAAGAGGTCTCGTACGTGTATATGGATGACGAGACGGTGCCCTTTGGCTCTCACGTTTTGCTGAGCTGCGCCACTCTGCCCGATTTGGTGGTTGCTGCCGAGGTGGGGGAGGATGCAAGCGCGCTTGTGTCTCCAGCGGCAGAGCATGTTTGCGCGGGCGCCACGTTGGTGGTGAGCCTCGCGGCGAGCCCGTCTCTTGTGCAAGCCGCCCAATCCACACGCGACCTTATTCGTGTGCAGAGCGAACGCTTTGCCTGCGCCTACGTCTTTGCCAATGCGGGAGCAGGAGAGTCCACAACCGATGCGGTATACGGTGGGCAATGCCTGGTTGCCGAGAAGGGCGCCATTCTGAGTGAGGCAAAGCCGTTTGGCACGGGGTTAGCCATAAGCGAGATCGACGTGCTGCGCCTTGCCGCAGAGCGCCGTGGCTCGTCAGCGTTCCGGACGGCGGCAACTCCCTCGGATGAAGACTATGCCGTTGAGGAGTTTGTGCTCGACGTGCAGGATACGACGCTCACGCGTGCGATTGACGCCTTCCCCTTTATTCCCGACGACGATTCCGAGCGCGCGGGACGCTGCGAGGAGATACTAAACATCCAGGCGCATGCCCTTGCGGAGCGCATGCGCTCCATTGGCTGCAAGCAAGCTGTCGTGGGCATTTCGGGCGGCTTGGACTCGACGCTTGCCTTGCTGGTGACCGCGCGTGCATTTGACGTGCTCGGCTTGGATCGTTCGGGAATCGTGGCTATTACCATGCCAGGCTTCGGCACGACCGACCGCACGCACAACAACGCGTGGCAGCTTACGGAGGCACTCGGCGCCACACCGCGCGAGATACCGATTGGCAAAGCGGTGCGGCAGCACTTCCAAGACATTGGCCACGACGAAAGCGTTCACAACGCGGCATACGAAAACGCACAGGCCCGCGAGCGCACGCAGATTCTCATGGACGTGGCAAACGACAATGGCGGCATTGTGGTGGGCACTGGCGACCTTTCGGAGCTTGCGCTGGGTTGGGCAACGTATAACGGCGATCACATGTCGATGTATGCCGTAAACGGGGCCATCCCCAAGACGCTCATTCGCTACATCGTGAGGCATGTGGCCGCTACCTGTGAAAACGAGCGAGAGGCAGAGGTATTGCTGGACGTGTTGGACACGCCCGTATCGCCTGAGCTTCTGCCGGCCAACGAGGACGGAACCATCGCCCAGCAGACCGAAGACTTGGTTGGCCCCTACGAGCTGCATGACTTCTTCCTGTATCAGCTGCTTCGCTATAGCTTCTCACCGCGCAAGATCTACCGCTTGGCGTGCGTGGCCTTTGCGGGAGAGTATAGCGACGAGACCATTCTTAAGTGGCTCAAGGTGTTCTGCAGACGCTTCTTCAGCCAGCAGTTCAAGCGCTCGTGCTGTCCCGACGGCCCCGCCGTGGGCAGCGTGGGGATCTCTCCCCGTGGAGGCTTGGCTATGCCCAGCGATGCGGCGAGCACGCTCTGGCTTGCGGAGCTCGAGAAGATCGGCTAGTTCGGGACCTCGTTGCAGAGGGGTGCTACCCCGTTGCGGCGAGGTGCCAGGTCCTTCCGGGGACGTGGAAAGCACCATGCTCGAACAGCGTTACGCTGCCTCAGGCGGACGGGGCGGGGCGGGACGAGCTCCGCGGCGCAGTTCGCGAAGCGCCGGACGAGGGAGGGTCGGCTGTCACCGCGCGCAGTTCGCGAAGCGCTGTTCGAGCACGGTGACTGCCGACCCTCCCGCGACAAGCGCAGCGCTGTTTGAGCACGCGGAGCCTCTCCCGCCCCGCCCCGTCCGCCTGAGGCGCTTCGCAAACTCGCATGGCTTGCTTTCCACGCCCCTCGCGGGTCCCGCACCTCGACGCAACGGGGTAGCGAAGGGCCCTCCATTGTTGTGTTCGTGCGTAAAGAGGAGTGGTTCAAGATGGATGTACGAGGTACGGCGTTTGCAAGCGACTTTGACGGCACGTTGTGTACCAGCAATTGGGAAACGGGCGAGGAGTACTTTGACCCCGCCGTGTTGGAGGCCGTAGCGCGCTATCAACGAGCAGGCGGTCTCTTTGGGGTAAGCACGGGACGCCCCATGCATCCCATGAGCGAGCGCGTGCAGGACATCGTGGACCTGGACTTCTTCATTGTGACCACCGGTGCACAGGTGCTCGATCGAAATCACAATGTGCTATTTGAGAAGGCCATCGATTGCGATGTGGCGCAGCGGCTTTACGAGCGATACACATCGGACGATATGGTCTTCTTGGCTGTGACGGATTGCGACTTCTTTAGCGTAGGAAAGGAATACTCTCAGCGCATGCGGGCGATCGGCTCGTTGGATGAGGCCGAAGGTACGCTGTTGGGCGTCTCGCTGGAATACCACGGAGACCAAGGGGCTGCCCGTGCCGCGCGTGACGATATGAATCGCCATTTTGCCAGCGACATCGAGGGCTTCCAAAACCTGGGAAGCGTTGACGTGGTGGCCAAGGGATGCTCAAAGGGCACGGGCGTAGACGTGGTGCGCAAAGCGCTAGGTCTGAGCTGCGTGGTGGGCATCGGCGACTCGTACAACGACTTGTCGCTGTTGCGTGCGGCTGACGTGTCGTACACGTTCCATGCGTCGCCGCAGGAGGTGCAAGACGCCGCCACGTACGTGGTAACCGACCTTGCCGAGGCGCTCGATCACTTTATGAGCCTTTAGGGCGGAAGCTTGCGGACCGATTTGTAGTCACCGCCTTACGGCCGCATGCCAAAACAGTAAATGATTCATGTTACGATGTTGCTGTGGTAAGGAGGGTCACGTATGGAAATGGTGCTCATACTCGTCCGGCAAATCCTCGTCATGCTCGCCATGATGGCCATTGGCATTGCGCTGATCAAGACAAAGATGCTGGACAGAAATGGTGTGGGCCAGCTTTCCAACATTGCCATGTACGTGGCGACACCCGCCGTTATTATCCAGGCGTTCGCCATTGACTACGACCGCGAACAGCTGGTCAACGGCCTCTGGGTGGCGGCGTTCTTCGCCTTGGCCCTCCTAATATCGGCGGTTCTTGCCTATGTGGTATGTGGTCGTGCGGACAAGGTCGGCCAGTACGCCGTGATCTTCTCTAATACAGGCTTTGTGGGCATTCCCATAATCCAGAGCCTGTTGGGTCCAGAGTACGTGTTCTACGTAACAATGACCATGGCAGTGGGAACCTTCGTCATGTGGACCTACGGCATCTACCTCATGAGCGGAGACATGTCGCAGATATCAGCGCGTAAGATCCTTACCAATCCCGCGGTCATCGCGCTCGCCATCGGTCTTGTCCTGTTCTTTGCACCCATACATCTGCCTGCCATGGTTAATCAGGTTCTTACGGGTATGGGAAACCTCAACACCGGCCTTGCGATGCTGGTGCTGGGTGCCAACTTGGGGATGTCCAATATCGGGCTCATGATCACAGACGTGCGCCTCTACAAAGCGAGCGCGCTGCGACTGGTGGCGGTGCCATTGCTCGTATTGATCACGCTCTTCTTTATGCCCGTCTCGTTTGAGGTCAAGATGGTCATGCTTATTGCCGAGGCGACTCCTTGTGGCGCGGCGACCTCCATGCTCGCCCAGATGTTTGGCGCCGACTACCAGTACGGAACGGGTCTCGTAATTATGACTACGCTCATATCTATGATTACCATGCCACTGCTGCTTACCCTCGCGTTGCAGATTTTGTAGGAAGGATGTGCCATGAAGTTACAACTTGCCATCGACCACGGAAAAGAGCATGAGATCCTTGCGGTTGTAGAGAAGGTCGCGCCCGAGGTAGACATCATTGAAATCGGCTTTCCCATGGTCGTGACGTATGGCTTGGGACTCGTGCAGAAGATTCGTGAACTTGCTCCCGCAAAGCCTCTTTGCGTGGACGTAAAGATTTTCCATGGCGGCACGGGTGTCGCATCGCGCTGCTTTGATGCGGGGGCAAACATCGTGTCGGTGCTCAGCGCTGCTCCGAATCCCGTAATCGAGAAGCTGGTAAAAAAGGCAAAGACTTACGACGGTGAGATTCTGTGTGACATGAGCGCTCCTGCCCGCATGGTTGGGCAGCGCACGGCCGAGGTGGATCAGATTGGCGTGGACTACATTATGGTGCCCACAGGCTTCAAGCCAGACTACGACTACGACATAGACGAGCCACGTCGTTGGCTGTTCCGTCCCAAGGTGAGGCCGCTGGATTTGGCCGGCGTCGTTAAGAGAAACGCGCACCACGCCAAGCTTGCGCTGAGCACAGGCATAGACGAGAGCAACATCAGGCAGGTCATTGAAGCGGGTCCAGAGCTCGTCGTGGTGGGGCGCGCCATCTTGGACGCGGCGGACAACGATGCACGCGCCGCAGCCGCCGCGCGCCTTCATCGCTACCTTCCCTTTGAGGGTTAACGGATAACCCCAAATAAGGGACAGTCCCCTACTTGGGGTCCTGCCGTCACTCAA
Organism: uncultured Coriobacteriaceae bacterium; assembly: GCA_902803315.1. Classification (GTDB taxonomy): domain Bacteria; phylum Actinomycetota; class Coriobacteriia; order Coriobacteriales; family Atopobiaceae; genus RUG440. The sequence goes on along the minus strand of CADCPM010000002.1, from coordinate 18,220 downwards.
TCAGCGTTAGTCCCCATGACAGCCATTGCCATAGCGTGTGGTTGCCGCTGCGGTCAACGAGCTCTATGCAATTGTCTTTGATGCGCAGATCTTGCACCTCTATGCCCAACTGAGATGTCATCCACACGGGTTCGAGCTCAGTGGGTCCGGGTCGCAGGATGAAGAGGTGTTGCGTCCAGGTGGTTGTGTCGTTCTGCTCCCAAAAGGGGGTGGAGCTGCCAAAGTTGCCCTGTCTCCAGGCGATGAGCACGAGTTCGCACCTGCCGTCGCTGTCCACGTCGGTGGCAGCAGCATCCTGTATGCGCCACTCCTCAGGGCTTGAATACGGTGTCCCCTCATGCGGTTGCACCTCAGCGCGCCAGTCCCTGAGCAAGATCTTGCACTCATCGCACGCTAGCTCTTGCTCACTGCATGTGGGCCAACTGGGAAACGGCGCTTGCAGGCTGCATCCTGCAAGCGCCGTCGTGAGTGCGATCGTTAGGGCAAGCGCGAGCGTCAACACGCTACTGCACGCTTATCGTAAAGTCGTTCGTCCAATCTTCCAGCTGCTTGCTGGGCTTGTTGACGGTGCGTCCGTCTTGGGCAGGCTCAATGCCCATCATCTGGCGCCACTTGGTGTCGGTAAGGCGATCGCTTATTGGCTGTTCAAACTGATAGAAGCTGAATACCGAGCCGGAAGCGATGCGAGGCGATCCTTCCACGTCCACAACCACATACATGGTCTTGGCCTTGCCGGTGCCGACCTCCAACGTGGTGCCAGCCTCGCCGTTGGTGGCGATGTCGGCAACAATGGCACAGGGGAACTCGCGAGTGGTGAACTTTTCCTTTCCGGCCTCCTCCTTGTACACTTCCTGCCAGAAATGCTCAAGTTGCACGCCGTAGCTGCGGATAAGCTCAAACTCGTCGTCGCTTACCTTCTCGCCCGTTAGCTCCTTGCTCGCGATGGTCGAAAGCTGGCTGGCCAGCTGGTTCAGAAGATCGAGGTTCGAAGAGTCTTCGCTGCTTAAGAGGCTGAAGCCCGAAAGACCTTCCTTGGTTGCGGCGGTAAGCGTCGCCAATCGGCTGAATACGGTGGGCTCTGGCTCGACGTAGCCGCGATCATCTACTTCGCCGTTGGGACCGCCGCCGCCTTCGGCCATTATCTGCTTGGCATAGAGGATTGTATCGTGCTTGAGCTCGGTGTAGCTACCCATATACGACTGCAGGCTCTTGCGTGCCCACTGGGACGTTTGCATGAAGGTGGGGTAGCCTTCGCTCTTCTTTGCGAGCAGAGGGTTGATGGTGTAGAGCCACTGGCTATAAAGGCTTGCCTGCCAGCGCGGGTCGTCCTCGTTGGTAAGGGTGGAACGCAGTTCCTGCATGTTTTGGTCGTATTTCGCATAGGCGCTTGCTCCGCGCGATTGGGTTATTTGCAGCGCCTCGTCGGAGCCAAGTGCCGCGGGCACATCCAGGGCATCGGGCAGATTCCGGTGTTGCCCACTGGTATTTTCTCCCACCTGCGGGTTTACGAGTTCGTTGAATATCATCTCGTCCAGCGTGAAGCGTTGTCCCATCAGCCGGAAGCCCTTCTCAGCCTCCGTGCGGCTTGCGGTGGGGTCGTCACCTTGGGACAGCGGCACCGAATTGATTTGCGGAGCGGGCATTGCGGCAGACAGCTGATGGAAGTGCTGCCACGCCTCGCTGTTGCCAGCCAGCTTGTCGGCAGTTACTCCCTCGCCGTACGCGGCCGTGACGAGCGGCTGGTACTCGTAGTACCCGCAGTCATCGCTTGCGCCGGCAAAGAAGCTCGTAACGGCGTACACGGCTTCCCATCGCTTGAGAGCATCGCCTTGCAAGGCCAGCGTCATAAGCAGGGCGCTGCGATCAAGGTCCTCGTCCTTTTGCTTGAAGTTCAGCCGCCCGTACCACATCATGGTGCGGAAATAGCGCTCGAGGGTGTCGTTGCCCTCGTAGTAGCCGCGAACTTGATACTGGGAGTAGTCCTCTTGGTTGCCGGTTATGGCGCTCTGGGAAATGCCCGATGCATTTTGGATGTTGGATAGCTCGGCCTTTACGACGTCGGCAACCTCGGAAGGAACCTTGACAGCGTCGTCCTGTAGGGAGGCTCCGACTGCGAAGAAGGCGACGTTTCGCTTTGCGGCGCCTTCCCATTCTGTGCCTTTGAGTGCCTTGAGCTGCTCTTCGCTGGTCTGCAAAAGCTGTTGGCTCATGCCTTGGATGGCGGCAGCCAGATGGTCACGCTCGGTGTTCTTTTGAAGGTGCTGAAAGTACAGGTGGTACGTGTGCATAAGTGAGTCAACCGTTACGAAATTGGGGACCTTTTGGTAGCGATTGCTCTCGTAGACCTCGAAGAACTCGTCGTGGCCCATGCGATCGTCCACAACAAAGCCGTTTTGCTGGAGCAATTCCTTGACGTCGTCGGCAAGGTAAAGATTGTTTGCGTTGATGACGTTGCTGAGCCCTGGACTCACCGTAACGGATGCCGCTTTGGGATGGGCTGTGGCATTGCTTGCGGTGCTGGCCAGCGAGGAAGGCGCAGCATCCTTTAAGGATGCCAAGAGTACGGGACGCTCGATTGCACGCACTTCCTGCCCGGTCTTGGGATCCACGACGGAGGGGACGTATCCGCCAGCCGCAGACACCTGCGTGCTCGCTCCGCCTTTGTCGCCGCTTTCTGCTGGCTGCTGTGCTGGCTTAAGAATAACTACGAGCACCGCTATAACAGCCACGGCAAGAACTGCCGCGACTGCCGCAAGCGCGAAGACCGTCTTGTTGTGCGGTGCACTCCGCGGCGTTTGCGCTGTGTCGCCTTCGGGCGTCTTGGCCTGAGGACGGACAGGCTCATCTGCTGGAGTGGCGTTAGGCAGCTGATGCCCGCACTTGTCACAAAACCTCGCTCCGTCGGGCAAATCGTTGCCGCATTGCGGACAAAACATTCGGCGCCTCCTTCTTACCAGGCAAAGCGGAACGTGGTTCGACTGTGGAACGGCTTCTCGGGAGAGAATACCGGTTGTTCGAACGCTTTGTGGTGAATGGCGTCGGGCACATACTGGGTCTCGAGCGCGATGCCCGCAAAGGCGTCGTAGCGAGCGCCCTCTTTGGCGTTGTCTACGTCGAGCAGCTGGCCGGTGTACACCTGCAGGGCGGGCAGGTCGCTGCTCACGTCCATGCGTATTCCCGTTTTGTCGCCAACGAGCGTTGCCACCAACTTGAGCCTGCCACCAGTATCGAGCAGGTAATTGTGGTCGTAGCCGCTAAGACGGTTCGTTAGGTCTTGCCCCAGGCGCTTTTGGGCACGGAAGTCAAAGGGGGTACCTGCGACCTTAACCTTCCTGCCGTCGGGTATGTTGCCCGGGCCCGTAGGCGTGTAGTATTCAGCGGCAACGTGCAGCATGTGGTCCAGCACGCTTCCGCTTGTATGGCCATTGAGGTTCCAATACGAGTGGTTCGTGAGGTTGACGATCGTGCTCAGGCCAGGCTGTGCGTCGTACGTTATCACGAGCTCGTTGTCGTCGGTAAGGCGATAGGTCACGCGCACGTCCAGCTCGCCGGGAAATCCCTGGTCGCCATCGGGCGACAAGAGCCCAAAGATGGCGGTATCGGCATGTGCGCCCTTGCGGCGGTCGCCCTTCTTGCCAATGGTTGCGCCATCCCATAGGCGTGCGGACCACATGTCCCGCCCGCTGTGCAGGGTGTTTTGGCCCTCGTTTGCCGTGAGTTCGTATGTCCGGCCGTCCAGCTCAAAGCTTGCCCCGGCGACTCGGTTGGCGCAGCGACCCACTACCGTACCCAGGAAGGGATCGTTATGCTCATAGCGACCGGGTTCGTCGTAGCCCAATGCCACGTCCAGCAGCGTACCGTCCTCGCGAGGAAGGCGAACCGCCACAATCGAGGCACCAATATCGGTGATGTCCACCTCCATGCCTGCTGCGTTTTTGAGGCGGTAGAGGTGAGTGGGCATGCCAGTGCTCGTGGTGCCAAAGTCAAGCGCGTAAACAGACATAGCTAGCTCCTCAGAACGCGGGCGGTCGTTGCGACCATTGCTGTTTGTTTCAGTTTAGCGCTTCTCCACGTGGGCTTGGCAGCTTACTCGCCGTGCGGTAAGCGGTAAAAGCCGACAAGCGAGTTGTTCCCTTGTCAGCTTTAGTCCTCGTCGGCCAGGCGATTAAGAAGGGCGCAAAGAGCCTCGGCGCTGTTGAAGTTGTCGGGGATAATGTCCTTTGCGGGAATGGCGATGTCAAATTCGTCGTCTGCGGCACTCACAATGGCAAGAATGTCGAATGAGTCCAGCATGTGGTCGTCTATGAGGGTCGTGCAGGTTTCGTAGTCAATGTCTTCCTGAATGTCCTCGAGCATCTCAATAACGTCGTCGAGCGCGATGTTCATGGCTGGCCTCCTAGCGGCGTGGTGGAAATTGATCTTGTGGTATACATGCTAGCGCTTTGAGCGCTTGAGCGGAACCAGAGCTTCGCAAAAGCAGGCTAGGCTTAGGTTACAGTTCACGCCCGAGCCTTCACCGGTCCCGCATGCGGCTCCACGCTCGCTTCGGTCGCTCAGTTCGTGAGTCGCCGCTTGCGGTCCGGACAAAGGCGCTGGGCGTGAACTGTGTAACAGGCTTAGAGCTTACAGCCTGCACACCTACCAGACGATCGTGCCCTCCATGTATCGGTCGCCGTCCTCCTGTCCGCCCGCCGCGCGTGCGTAGACGCGGATGTGTGCGTGACCGCTGCCGTCATTCAAAACAAAGCGCGGGCTATCATTCCAGTCTTGGACGGTCACCCATTTGCCAGTAGCGGGATCGTGCATGTCCAAACGATACTCAACGGGTGTATTGGGACCAGTATATGCCTTGGCAACAATCTCCATACCGCCCCCTGCGACCAGCTCCGAAGAGTAGCTCACCGCATCCACGAAGTCGATGGTGTTGCACCACTGCTGCCAGCTGGCGCCGTCATAGCCAAAGAAGCAACTGTCTATACTTTCGCCGCGCTCTAGTTGGCCGATGTATTGAGCCACAAGTTCGGTTGCCTTTGGGGCACCATTGCTGCTCAGGTGGCGGGTATCACGAAAGTCGCTGAGCGATAGGCTCAGTATGTCGGGCCGCAGCATGTTGAGGTCGAAGAAATGCGCTCCATGGCGTGCGATTATTTCCTTCAGCCCTTCCATGCGGGTGGGGTATTGATCGCCGTATACCAAAACGGACGCAGGCCGATAGGGCGCTCCAAACACATACAGCTCTATTCCCTGCTCATGGCACCACGAGCATAGCTGTTCGAGGGATTTAAGGTTTTCTGAGCTGAATGGCGCCTCCGTGCTCGCAGAGGTAATTCCCTCACTCATGTCGGATGCCTTGAGCGTATCGGTATAGGAGCCAAACCCACGCCCACGATACTCCCAGGTGGGGTCGTACTTGCGCGCGTATGCCAAGCTTGCCTCGCGTACGTCATAGCGCAGTCGGTTCTTTACGTTTTCGGTGATGCGAGAGGGGGTGAGGTCTACGTGCACATAAGCCCAGGGGAAGATTCCCAAGAGGGAGCATGCGTGCGTGAAGTAATAGTCGTATGTGTATAGCTCAGCCATGCTGACGGCGGCCTGGAGGGGCCTTTCGCCCAAGCCCTTTGCCTGGACAAAAGGAACAGCGTAAGCAAAGCGTGGCTCTATGACCATTGTTTCGTATCCCAAAAGCATAACCACGCGTTTAAGATTGTGGTCTTTCGAGACGGCCTTTATTGCGGTAAGGCTCTCGTGGAGCGACTGGCTGGGGGTGGCCAGATTATAGGAATGCGAACCCAGCACCGTATCGAATGCCTGTGGGTCCAAGGCGTTTGCCGAAGCCGAAGTTCCTATGAACAGCGTGTCCACATCTTCGGCCTGACGGTAGTCGGTCCATGCGAGCTCGCTCTGCGTCCCGTAGGGCTCAAGAGCCAGACTAAGCGCTATGTTGAGGGGAATGAGCGCCAGCACAAGCAGGATGATTGCGGCCCATAGGGGAGAAAGGCGTCGCCTCTTGGTCGCACGCTCGCCTTGATTCTTGTCTGCGTCCTTTTGGCTAGAAGTTGGCATAGAGGAACCCCCCTCCACCATTGGACGTGTCGTACGACACGGAGGCAAGCGTTATTAAGATAACGATTAGATACAGCGCAACGCGAACTGGCAGACGCCAGTTCAATACGTCCGTTCGCACGTCGCGGCCGCGTTCGTACATAACGTCGACAACTACGAGGATGAGGCAAGCCGCAATGGTTGGGTAGTTGAACCCGAGCTTCTCGGGATGAGAGGCGCCATAGAGTTCGAGTGCCTGGGTGAGCGGAATGTACGCATGACCCATGACTACATTGCGCAAAGCCAGGAATGAATCTCCCACCAGCGCAAAGCAGTCGAAGAAGCGACCGATGCACACAATCACAAAGGTGCGGACGATGGAGAAGACGCGAAACCACGTTGACTCTCGCTTTACGTGGAGCTTGTTTACCATCCAGTCGAAGAGTGGCGAGCACAAGTCCGAAAGAGCCACTACCACGCCATTGTACAGGCCCCAAACCACGTAGTGCATCTCGGCGCCATGCCAGAGGCCCACCAGAAGGAACACGATTATGTTGGCCACGCATGCCGGAAGCGTCCTACCTGCGTGGCGGCCCAAATGCTTGCCTGCCCACTTGCCGAACCTGCGACTGGGAGCGGTAACGGCCAACGGGTAAAACACGTAGTCGCGTACCCATGCGCCCAGCGACATGTGCCAGCGCCGCCAAAAATCGGCGAGGCTGACGGAGAAATATGGCTGACGGAAATTCTGTGCCATCTGAATGCCAAAGAGCTCGGAAACGCCCTCTACGATGTCGATGCCGCCCGAGAAGTCCGCATACATTTGTATGGAGTAGGCAAGCACGCCATAGATAGCTAAAGAGCCTGGGATGTTGGGGCCCGCTGCCGTAACGAAAACTGCCTGTACCACGCCCGACAGCACGTTTGCTATGGCAATCTTCTTCATCAGGCCAAAGCCCAAGCGCACGAGGGCGCGCCTTATGCCTTCCGAATCTGCATGACGAGCCTTAAAGAGCTGCGATGACATGGCGTCGTAGCGATTGATTGGTCCTTGGATCATTTGTGGGAACCACGAGATGAACAAGAGATATCGCGCAAAGTTCGTTTGTGGCTCGTACTTTGCGTTGTAGGAATCTATGAGATAGCCCAAAGATTGGAAGGTGTAGAACGATATGCCCAAGGGGAGCAAAATCCCCAGGCTGGTGGGGCTTTCCGTGAGTCCCGCATACGAAAGCAGCACGTTCCAATACTTAAAATAGCCCAGTATCCCGACGCACACTGCAAGGGCTCCAATAAGAACGAATCGCTTCTTGCGTACGAAACGGGCCTTGACGGCCTTTTTCGCCTCGCGCCCCTTCGCTTCCTTGCGCGCGGCTTTGCCAGCGGTTTCCAATTTGTTGAGCCAGATACCCGCGCCCCAGGTAACGAGGGCTATGACGATGACCCACACCAGCAGTGGCCACCCGCCTGCCAGCCCATAGAATACGATGCTGCCCAGAAGCAGCACGATCCATTGCCGAGAGGGTGCAAAGCGCCCTACTGCGTAGTACGCCAACAGAATCGCTATTAGAACAAAGGCGAAGTTAAGTGAAATGAGTTCCACGGAAGGCCTCGACTCGCTAGGTCCATTTGAATGAAATATGGTACCACACCGCGTATGCTTAAGGAGGGCGGGCCTTGTCCGTATTCCAAAAGAGTGGTGCCTGGAAGGTTACTGTTCAGACCCCCGCGCCTTTGCCCGGATCGCAAGCGGCGACTCACGAAGTGAGCGAACGAAGCGAGCGCGGAGCCGCATGCGGGACCGGCGAAGGCGCGGGGGTCTGAACAGTAACTCTGGAAGCTGTGGCCCTTTGCCTCGGCGCTCCTCCGCATCGAGCGCTCATAAACGTACGCCTGCATAGAACGGGCGCTAACGAACAGCGTCGCTGCATGCTTCTTACCGCCCGATTCGTTCGTTTGCGGGTCTGATGGCCATGGAATAACGGTCTAGGGCTATGTTTATGAGTGTGTGCAAATCTATGCGTAAGGAGCAGCTATGCCGAATTCTGTTCGCAAGGTCAACGTTATTGGCCACCTCAACCCCGATACCGATAGTATCTGCGCTGCCATTAGCTACGCTTACCTCAAGAACCGGCTGGACCAAAGCACGGTGTATGAGGCTCGTCGCGCCGGTGCGGTAAACCGCGAGACAGGCTATGCACTTAAGCACTTTGGCTTTGATGAGCCGCGCCTTATTACGAGCGTGCGCCCACAGCTCAAGGATCTAAGCCTGAGCGAGACGGCGGGCATCGATGCTCAGACGAGCCTCTTTGTGGCTTGGAACCTCATGCGTGAAGAGGGCGTGGGCACCTTGCCCATTACCGATGGCAAGCGTATGCTGCAGGGCATTATTGCCGTCCAGGATGTGGCAAACGCAAACATGGACATCTTGGATCGTGAGTCGTTGGGTACGGCACACACGCCGTACGTAAACCTCCTCGACACGTTGCAGGGAACCATGATCGTAGGCGATCCCACGGGTTGCATCGATGGCGGTCAGGTGTGCGTGGGCACCACACCCAAGGCCATGGCGGGCGTGGTAAAACCAGGTGATACCGTGCTTGTGACCAACCGCTTCAAGGCGCAGGCTTTCGCGTTGGAGCAAGGTGCGGCTTGCCTCATCGTGTGCTGCGAGGCCGATGTGACCGATCCCATAAAGAAGCTCGCCGAAGACCGCGGTGCCGTAATCATCGGCACGCCATACGATACGTATGCGGCCGCTCGCCTTGTTACCATGGCGCTTCCCGTGTGCGCCAAGATGCTTCCCGCGGGCGAGACCGAGTCCTTCTCGATGAACACCGCGGTGGAAGAGGCACAAAAGGTCATGGCATCCACCGGCCATCGCTTCTTCCCCGTATCGGACGAGGACGGTCACTACTTTACGCTCATTGGGTCGGGCGACCTGGTCAATCCCAAGAAGAAGAATGTGATCTTGGTCGATCACGCCGAGGTTTCGCAGATGGTGGACGGCATGGAAGAAGCGGAAATTCTGGAGGTCATAGACCACCACCGCGTGGGGACGCTCGAGACCCCTGGCCCCATCTTCTATCGTCTACAGCCTGTGGGCTGCACCTGCACCATTATCTACGAGATGTTCCAAGAGAATGGCATCGAGATTCCTGCCAATATCGCCGGTCTTATGATGAGCGCGATTCTTTCCGACACCCTGTGCTTCCGCTCTCCCACCTGCACGCCGCGCGACGAGTTCGTGGGCAAGGAGCTTGCCAAGATCTGTGGCGAGGATCCCGATGCCTATAGCGATGCCATGTTTGACGCCGGTGCCGATTTGGAGGGACGCACTGCGGAAGAGGTATTCAACTCCGACTTCAAGATCTTCAGCCGTGGCAACGTGAGCTTTGGCGTGGGGCAAGGTTCCTACATGACCGAGAACAGCCGCAAGGCAGGCGAGGAGTTGCTCGCTCCGTATTTCGAGGCGGCGGCCAAGGTCAAGGACGTTCCCATGATCTTCTACATGTTCACGGACATCAAGAGCCAAACGACCGAGATGCTGTATTGGGGCGAGGGCGCCGAGCACCTATGCGCTCGTGCGTTTGACGTAGAGGCGGCAGACGGCATGGCCGTGCTACCCGGCGTGGTAAGCCGCAAGAAGCAGGTAATTCCCGCCATGATGAACACCCTTGCAAAGCTCGAGGTGGAAGAGCAGTAGCGTGCACGTGACGCCCGCCCCCATCGAGTTGCCAAATCTTCAGCGGAGCGTGAAAAGCAAGCCGCGCGAGTTTCCGCGCGAAGCGCGGACTGTTTGAGTGCGGCGCTTTTCACGCCCCGTGAGGATGTGACGGCTCCTTGGGGGCGGGCGCTACCTATATAAAGATTGGAGCCTTGCATGACAAATTCTGGCGATCTTACCTGGTGGCAGAAGACCATTGCCTACGAGGTATATCCAAAGAGCTTCTACGACACGGCAGCGCAGGGTACTGGCACCATTGCGGGCATTACCGCCAAGCTCGACTACCTTCAGGCGTTGGGCGTGGGCGCCGTATGGATAACCCCCTGTTACAAGAGTCCCATGGTGGACAATGGCTACGACGTGGCCGACTACTACGCCATCGATCCCTCATTTGGCACCATGGAACAGATGGACGAGCTCATCGCAAGGGGACGCGAGCGCGGCATACGCATGGTAATGGATCTCGTGTTCAATCACACGTCGGAGCAGTGCTCATGGTTCGTCGAGTCCCGGAAGTCCTCAAGCAACGAGTACGCAGATTGGTACATATGGCGCGACGCCAAGGAGGACGGCTCTGCTCCTACCAACTGGCGCTCGATCTTTGGCGGTAGCGCATGGGAGTGGTGCGAGGAGCGCGGGCAGTACTACCTGCACACCTTTGCCAAGCAGCAGCCCGATCTCAACTGGGAGAATCCGGAAGTGCGTAAGGCTCTCTTCGACATTGCGAACTTTTGGGCGGACAAGGGCGTGGGCGGCTTTCGCATAGATGCCATTACCTACATAAAGAAGCCGCCCGTCTTTGAGGATGGGCCCGCGGACGGCGAGGACGGGCTCTATCCCGTGCATGCCGCCACCGCTAACCAACCAGGAATCTTGGACTATTTGCACGAGTTCAAGGCTGCGGTGCGCGACGGTCGCGACATCTTCATGGTGGGCGAAGCAAACGGCGTTGCCGCGTCTGAGTTGGGTCAGTGGGTAGGCGACGATGGCGTGTTTGACCTGCTCTTTGAGTTTAGCCATATGCACGTTCCCATGGGCGAGGCCGAAATCTGGTGCCGTCCCGTAACGTGGGAGCTCACCGACCTCAAGCGCGTCCTTGCGGCAAGTCAGGAGGCCACGGCCACGAACGGCTGGTATCCGGCGTTCTTCGAGAATCACGACCAACCACGCTCGACGGTGAACTTCTTCCGCTGTGATGGGCCGCTCGCCGCAAAGGCCAAGGTGCTTGGCGCGGTGTTGCTCACCACGCGAGGAACCCCTTTCCTGTATCAGGGCGAGGAGCTTGGCTACGGCAACGCCACGTGGAAGGGCGTAGGCGAGTTCGACGACGTGCAGACGCATGCGCAGTATGACTTTGCTAAGACAGAGGGACTCTCCGACGAGGCCGCGCTAGCCGCTTGCACGCGCTTTAGCCGTGACAACGCGCGCACGCCCATGCAATGGGACGCGAGTGAAAACGCGGGCTTCTCAACTGCGCGGCCGTGGCTGCCCGTGCACGATGACTATGCGACGTGCAACGTTGCGGCGCAGGAACAAAACGACGGATCACCGCTGCAGTGGTATCGTCGTCTCGCGAGCTTGCGCCTGAACACGCCCGTCCTGCTTGCCGGTGCCTGGCGTGAGCTTATGGAGGACAGTGAGCAGGTGCTTGCATTTGAGCGTACGCTTGGCGATGATCGCATGGTTACGCTGGCGAACTTCTCCAATGAGCCTGTGACATATGATCCAGAGCTCGTTGCGGGGCTCTCGCCTATAGCCGCCTCAGAGGGCATTGCGGCGCCGGGAAGGCTTGGCCCGCTCGAGGCCGTAATTTGGGGCTGATGATTGCTGGGCGAACTCGGGGACAGCCCCTGAGCTTGTGCAAGGTGCAGGCTCTGGGGCTGTCCCCATACCTGTGTGCCAGGCAATTTAATATTGGATTTTGCCCATCCCTCAATGCCGCTATGATAGGATAGGTCGCGCATCTGCACACCTATAAGGATTTTTTCTTATTATTGCCTTGATCGCGATATCTGGTACGTCGAACGACACCGTAAACGGCGGAGGTGGATTCCTGTATGCCAACTTCTGGCCATGCGCCCAATGGCTTTAGACGTCTGTTGGTAACAACGCTTGTCCTTCTGTTGCTGCTCGTGCCGCTTGATGTAATTCTCTGTCTGGTGTTCGAGCCCTATGGATCTCAAAGCGAGCTCGTATGGACGGACTATCGCAAGACAAAAGAGGTTGACACGATATTCGTTGGATCGTCTATGACGGCGGGTGGTCTTGATCCACAGGCGTTTAACGCAGAGACGGGTGCCCATGCCTTCAACATGTCGTGTCCTGGCCAGCCACTGCACGAGAGCCTTATGGCCATAAGGACTGTTGCGCGCGACCACGATCTTAAGCGTGTGGTAATGCTCATTGGCTACGATACGATGATGACTGAGCCAATGTTTGCTCATTCCGTTTCGTACGTTCAGGCAAAGTGCGTCAACGAGCCTCTTGCGCAGGCGGTTGCGGACATGGCAGGCCTCTATTCATACGACTACTACTTCAAGCGCGCCTATTCCATCGCGGGGTTCTTTCCGTGGGCCTATGCCCACATGGACCTCTCGCTATCAAACGTAAAAGAAAATATCTACAATCGCCTGCATTGCGACGTACACGAAGCGAGCAAGCGATTTACGCAGAAAAACGATCCGCATTGGGAGTATCACGACCTTGGTTTTGGCGCTTATAACAACACAGTGTCTGCCAAGACCGTTCATACGGATATATCGAGTGCAAAGAGTACCGCTTTTTCGGATGAGAACACGAAGGCGCTCAAGTTGTTGTGTGACTATTGCCAAGAGCAGGGCATCGATTTGTATGTGCTTGGCGCGCCCTATATGCCACACGCCATAGCCGAGTTCGGCGATGACTACGCGAGCGGAATGTTGGCGGTGCAACAAATTGTACGAGACGCGGGAGGCCAGTATTTCGACCTCAATATGCTTAGCCGTGGCATTCTTGATCCGCGCATCTCCTATTTTTGCGATGCTACCCACCTTAACTACACTGGCGCAACGGCAGTGAGCAAAGCTGTTGCCCATCTTATTAAACGCGTAGAAGCAGGAGAAGATGTGGGCGGGGACTTCTACGACTATTCCGAGGCGGGGCAGTCGGCCTGGCGCGATTCCATAGATTTCGTCGATGCCGTGGACTACGAATGGGAGGTGCGTGATGGCGCAGTGCAGCTGGAGGCACATGCCGTTACAGGTAAAGGCACCCCCGTGGAATACCGCCTAGACATCAAAGATCCTGCTACCAACAAGTGGGCTACGGCTCAGAACTGGACCTCTTGCCCTTTGTTTTCGCTTGCAAACGACGGGCAGAGAAAGGACGTTCGCATATACGCCCACTCCACTAATGGGCGACAGGACAAAGACCGCTATGTTGAGGGATCCATTGCGGTTTAGCGAATATGAGGCAAGATGAGGGATGGGCTCATTTGGATGCAGTTCCGTGCCCTGGCCGGGGGACAGGCCCCAAGTTTGGGTTCTCCAAATCCCAAACTTGGGGCCTGTCCCCCGGTTGTGGCGCAACAGTTATTAGCCCTGTTCCTCTTCGAAGCGCTGGATGGTGGTCATGAGCGCTGGAATAACCTGCTTCTTTCGGCTTACGACGCCGGGTAGCACAGCGCGGCCATCCTTTGCCTTAACGTTGAAGGCGCGTGAAAGCAGCTGCTCCGCATAGGGTCCGTAGTAAAGCATCTCGGTGGTCTGACTACGGATGTCGGTAAACATGTAGTAGATAACTGGTATGTGCTTGGCCTTGGAAGCTGTCTCGAAGTATGGCTCGAGCAACTCCTCTGCGGCGAGACGGCTGTTCTTGGTCATGAAGCTCGCCTGACCTACGCCAAAGCTTGCGTCGCCGCGGCTGAAGATCTTAAAGTCGGAATTGAACACTTCGTCCGCAGTACGGCCCTCCAAGTTAGCGCCAGCGTCAAACATTGCATCGCTGTAGGCCTCGGGGTCTTCTCCGCAAATCATCGCAAGTGAACGACCGGCCTCGATGTCGGCTGGCGTGCAGGTGGGGGAGCGGAAGCACAGCGTGTCGGAAAGGATGGCGCTCATCATAAGGCCGGCAATATCGGCGGGAATCTCCACGTCGTATTCCTGGAACATCTCGTGGATAATGGTGCAGGTGCAGCCCACCGGTTCACAGCGGTAGAAGATGGGGCCAGGCGTCTCGATAGTGCCCACGCGATGGTGGTCGATTATCTCCATGATCTCGGCCTGCTCTATGCCTTCGACCGTTTGGGAGAGCTCGGCGTGATCCACAAGAATTACGTGCTTCTTGTCGACGTTGAGCATGTTGGGCGAGCTTACGATGCCAGCATAGGTTCCGTCCTCGCGTAGCACGGGGAACACGCGGTGTTGCGTGCGTGCCATAACGCGCTGTGCGTCCTCTACGGAGGTGTTTACCGAGAAGAACTCGATTTTCTCTTCGGGCAACATCTTTGCGCGAACGGGAATGGACATGGTGATGAGTCGTGCTGCCGCAAAGGTGTCGAAGGGCGTGGTGATTATGGTGCAGCCTCGCTCCTCGGCAAGGTTGCGAATGACGCTGGTAACGTTTGCTCCGCAGCACACAATGAGGCATCCCGCTCCACTTTCCAGGGCAAAGCGCTGAGACTCATAGCGGTTGGTAACCAGAATCATGTCGCCAGGGGAAACCATGCCGTCCATCATCTCGGGCGTGGTGCCAATGGAAAGCTTGCCCATGCGAATGACGTCGCGGGGATTGCCGACTACCATGGTGCCCTGGAGGGTGTCGAGTACGTTTTGGTAGGGCGTGCGTGCCCGGCTGAGGGCAAAGTTGTCGAGGATATCCATGTTTGCGTTGGCAATATCCTTAACAGCAATGAGTCCCTCAAGGTCACCCTGGCTGTCTACTACGCAGAGCGTGCCAGTGGCGGTGTCGCGCATGAGGTCCCATGCCACCTCCAGGCTCGTTTCCAAGCCGATGCCCTGCAAGGGAGTTATATCAATGTCCTTGATTTGAGGTGCCACGCTGGTAATGAGGCGAGGCTCCTCAAAGCCAAAGTGATTGAGCGCGAAGGCGGTCTCGCGATTTACGGATCCAGCTCGCCGAGGCTCATATCCAGTATTGGCATCATCGATGTGATTCTTGAGGTATGCGTAGGCAATGGCGGAGCAGATGCTGTCGGTATCCGGATTGAGATGGCCAATTACATTTACTTTACGAACGGCTTCGGGCGACATAAGATGCTCCTTTCCTTGGTGCGAAGCGGGTAATCTGATCGACGGAAGATACTTCACCATACGCTATAACAACAAAGGTGTGACTAGCCGCTCGGTGGGCAGTGGGTATTGTTCGGCGGATGGGCGTATGGCCTCGCAAAGCGTCGCACAATAAGTGCTTAGGCACTGCCACGACGGTTAATCATCCAAAATGGCATCAATTTGGTCGCACTTGAGCTTGTTGGCCACGTCGAGCTTCCATTGCGGGAAGCCAAAGCCAGGGTCTTCGTACTCAAAGTCCTTCAGGGCAATGAGCTTTGCTCGAATGCTTGAGGTAAGAAGGGCTTTGGCAACGGCGATAAAGCTACCACCGATCTTCGGACCTTGATGTGCAAGGTAGTTCGTGAGGTCATCGTGTTCCATAAGGTAGGGAAGCAAGGCCATGTTTTGGTTGAAGAGCGGGGCCATGCGCAGTGCACCATGCTTATGAAGCTGTGGCGGTTGTCGATTCCCAACTCGGTCATGAGCTTCTTGATGGAGGTGCGGTGTTTGGCGATTTGCCGGTCGTCGATCCACTCGTTGATGGTTGTGAAGTCGTACGGTAGGTAGTCGTCGTGCTGTTCAATCATCGAATAGGTGTATTCACCATACTCCAACCGTTCCTCAAACGTTGCAGCGACCCCATCCCTGTTCATGAGCTCGTACATGCGCCCTCTTCTCCATTGGCATATATTATACGCCCCGTCTTTTGTGTCCCCCGCGCGGCGTAGAATGGACCCCAACAGAAAGGAGTTCCTATGCCAGCCGAATCGCATTTCTTCGCGTTGCTCTCGCGGCTCAAATACATCGAGCGCTGGGCCCTTATGCGAAGTTCCTCGCCAGAGAACCTAGCGGAGCATTCGTTGGAAGTCGCCATGATTGCCCATGCTCTGTGCGTCATTGGCAACCAGCGCTATGGGCGCAGTCTAAACGCCGAACGTGCGGCGCTCTTGGGCATGTATCACGATGCGTCCGAGATTATTACTGGCGACATGCCCACGCCGGTAAAGTACTTCAATCCCCAAATTCGCTTGGCGTATGCCGAGGTGGAACAAGCTGCGGAGGAACGTCTGTTGGCCACACTGCCTGCCGACTTGCGGTCAACGTACGATGCGATTTTTAGCAGCGAGCAGGACGACTATCTCCATCGCTTGGTCAAGGCCGCAGACAAGATCAGCGCGCTCATAAAATGCGTGGACGAGGCGCATGCTGGAAACGCGGAGTTTGCGACGGCGGCGCAGAGCACGCAGCAAACGTTGGACAAAATGGCGGGCGAGCTCCCCGAAGTGGCAGACTTCATGGCTGAGTTCTTGCCCTCATATGGCCGCACGTTGGACCAGCTGCTGTAGGCTGGCAGGCGACACCCCAAATTGGGGCCTGTCCCCAATTTGGGGGTTGTTCCTAACCTAGACTCTACTCGCCGTCGAACCCAAGGTCCTTCTTCATAGAATCGGGGAGCTTGCCTGCGGCAGAGTCAATGGCGTTGACCGCCGAGTCCAGGGCGCCGGTTGCGCGCTCTTTGCGCAGCTGCTCCTTAACGAGTACGGCCGCCTCGGCCTCCAGCTCGTAGGCACGATTGACCTCGTCGGCCACGTCTGAGGCATAGCGACGAACGATGGTGACCTCGTACTTATCGAATGCTGCGTCAAATGCAGGCTCGTCCTCATCAACAAGCGCCACGATGGCAACGTCGCCTGCATAGAGCTTAAGAGCAGTGACTTCGAGCATGGACGTAAGGTCCATAGCGTCGGAGGTATCGAGTGTGTCGCCAACAAGCGCGCCGGTCCCCGCACCCAGAAGCACGCCAAGCGGTCCTCCAAGAATGCCGACGAGCGAACCCACGATTGCGCCTGTGGTCGTGTTGTCCTCCGTAATGACGCTGGTGTCAAAGCCGTCAACGAGGGTAATTGAATCGTTGTCGCACTTTACGAGCGCAGCCTCGGGCACAACATAGCCCTCTCCAACGGGTGCGGAGATGCGGACGGGTAGCCATGTCTTAACGCAAAAACGCCCGGAGGCAATAGAGCCTCCGGGCGCGGGTGAAGCGGTGCGCTTTTGCGCGACTAGGATTTACTCCTCAACGGGCTTCTTCCAGAAGGAGATAATCAGAGCGCCCGCTACGGAACCAGCAACAAGGGCAATGAACCACATGAGGGGGTTGCCAATTACGGCGATTACCCATGCGCCGCCGTGAGGTGCGGGGCTGTAGCAGCCAAAGGCAGCCGAAAGAGCGCCGGCGATGGCGGAGCCAATAACGCAGCTGGGGATAACGTGACCAGGGTCAGCAGCCGCAAAGGGAATGGCGCCCTCGGAGATGAAGGACAGACCCATGATGTAGTTCACCAGGCCAGCGTCGCGATCGGCCTTGGTCCACTTGTTCTTGAAGAAGGTGGTGGAAAGGGCGATTACCAGAGGAGGCACCATGCCGCCAACCATGCAGGAAGCCATGACGATCTGGCCGGTGCCGCCAGTGGCAGCGTCGGCAAGAAGGCCAGTGGAGAATACGTATGCAGCCTTGTTGAAGGGGCCACCAAAGTCGATGGACATCATGCCGCCAACAACTGCGCCGAGCAGGATGATATTTGCGCCACCCATGCTGTTGAGGAAGTTGTTCATGGCGGTGTTGATCATGCCGAAGATCGGGTTGAGAGCGAACATCACAACGCCGATGGCCAGGATGCCCAGCAGCGGGTACAGCAGGATCGGCTTGATGCCCTCGAGGGCCTCAGGCAGCTTGTCGCACATCTTCTCGATGCCGAGGGTCATGTAGCCGGCGAGGAAGCCAGCGGCCAGTGCGGCGAGGAAGCCACCCGAAACGGTGGTCGCTGCAACGGTGGCAGCATTGGCGTCAGCGGTCTCGAACAGCTTGACAACGGCGTCGTAGGTCGTGGCGTCGGCAAGGTCAGCGGAAGTAACAGCGGTGGCCAGGCCCGAAACGCTCAGGGTTGCAAAGCTGATGCCCGACTTGGCGAGCAGGCCGCCTACGATACCAGGGGCCAGGCCAGGACGGTCGGCGATGGACATGGCGATGTAGCCAGCCAGGATGGGGAGCATCATGTCGAATGCCACGCCGCCGATGTTCTTGAAGAACGCGGCAACGGGCGTCGAGGAGCCATAGGCGGCCGTGCCGGCAGCGCCCATGTCCACGAGGAAGGCGATGGCCGTGAGGATGCCGCCGCCGATG
>CADCPM010000001.1 GCA_902803315.1 uncultured Coriobacteriaceae bacterium | reverse complement strand
TCCACAGGGCTCGGCCTCAGAGTCGAGGGGTTCCAGACCAAGCTCGTGCGCAAGGGTGGGGCGGCCCCCTCCAACGCGGGCTCGGCGTTTGCCTATCCCGTAATTGAAAATCTCTCTATAGGCTATTCGACCTGCTCTCAGGGTTCATGGTCGCGAGACGTAGTAAACGGCACCATGTCGGGAACAACGGGAAAGGGAATTGCCCTTACTGGCTTAAAAGTGTCGCTCCTCACCGACAACACGAACCTGAGCGGTAACGTGCGCTATAGGGCTCATGTGCAAAACAGTGGTTGGGAAAGTTGGAGCTCGAATGGCGGAATCGCTGGCCAGGCCAATAGCTCAAATCGCATGGAAGCCATCCAAATAAAAGTGGACGGCAGTGCGAGTACGGCATACAACGTTTGGTATCGCGTACACGTGCAAGACTTCGGTTGGCTTGGGTGGGCAAAGAACGGTGCGATCGTAGGTACCGTTGGAATGGGCAAACGCATTGAGGCCGTACAGATTCGACTGGCGACTAAGGCGAGCGGTGCGCCCGGGTCTACCTACCGGCCCTTTGTGGACGGTCAGTTGCGCGCAGCCCTCGGAGCAGCAAGAGGTACGAGGGCAGTCACATCATTCGGTGGGCACTCTGCGAGCAAGGGTGCCGTGAATGCACTCAACAATGCAATCAACGGCATTCGCAACCGTGGATACGACGTCGGCTTCATTATGATGGACTTGGCGTCACATAAGGGCGTGGCATACAACTGCGACGCGCTGTTCTATGGAGCGAGCTCTATCAAGGCTCCGTACATCGCGAGTGTGGTAAGCAGATATCCCGACTCGGTTGTACGCTATGCCCACGACATGACCGAGACGCTCTTCTACTCATGGGACTATAACTACAAGCAGGTGCTTGCGGCCTATGGCAAGGGGCCGATGCGTACTTGGTGCGCGGAATCGGGTGCGCGTTCGTCAATTGCCGAGGCACTTCCTTGGGCTAACTATAGCGCCCGCGATTTGGCCAGGCTTTGGGCGCGAAACTACCAGCTCTTCTCCGAGAGCTCGGAGGGCGAGCAGTTCGGTCGTTGGTGCGAGAGGCCAAACATATCGACCATCCATTCGGCTCTGGGAGGTAAGTACCGCACGCGATCCAAGGCTGGTTGGATCGATGCCGGCGGAAGTGTCGTGCCTGGCGTTAACGGTGGGGGGCTGCTGTACCGTGTGTCTGACGACGGTGGAATCGTATACGCGAAGAACGGCGCGTACGTAATGGCCATCATGTCCAGTGTTCCCGCGAACCACGACATGCTCAACGGGCTGACGTCGGCAATTGACCGTGCGCATAGCGAAATGTAGGCGGTACACTCAACCATACGTTTGACATGAGGGCGACGCGCTGGGGAAACCAGCGCGTCGTCCTTTGCCTTTTCAGCAGCCACGCACACTTTGCGAGTTGCCACTAGCAGCTGGGGTGCAAGAGTGGAGTGCGAACATGAGAATGGGCGCAAAAAAGTATTGCGAGCAGAATACGTATGTTCAATTTTTTGTTGATGATGTGATACCCTCTATTAATTCAGCTGAAAGGAGCCTGTATATGAGTGTTAGATTGCATGCCAAGGCAAGAATTGCCTTGGCGTTTGTCCTCACGATTTGCATGGTGCTGTGTGCCCTTCCTGCAAGTGCGCTTGCCGAGATCGCCGCACCTGATGGAGAGGTTGAGACAATCGGAAAAGGTAACGAAGAGACGCCTTCTCCCGACAATCCACAGCAAGGGGTGCCAAAGACAAACACAGAAGAAGGTGTGACGAAAGAGCCTGCTGGCTCAACTGATTCTTTGGATGGCGCAAAAGAATCGGTTGAAGCACAGGAAGGCACTGCGGGTGAAACCGACGACGGCCAGGCGAGCGAGCAGGCCGACGCTCAGCCTGCTGCGAAGGAGGAGGAGTCGGCGACCGAGGATGAGCCGGCGAAGGAAGAGGACGCAGAGACGAAGGCCTCCGCGACCACCGTGTTGTCCGCGGAGGCGGCGGCACCCTCCGTGTCGGTGCTCACCCACGTGCAGAACCGCGGTTGGGACAAGTCCTGGGTCACTGGCGGCC